>JBKBWB010000279.1:0-3069 GCA_046289215.1 Asticcacaulis sp.
CCGCCCAGGCCATGGGTCTGCGGACCATTGCCGTGTTTTCCGAGGCCGATGCCGGGTCTGTGCATGTCCAGATGGCCGACGAGGCGGTGCTGATCGGCCCGGCAGCGGCGCGGGACAGCTATCTGCGCATGGAGGCGGTGCTGGCAGCGGCCAAGGTCACCGGGGCAGAGGCGATCCATCCGGGCTATGGCTTTTTGTCGGAAAACGCGGAGTTTGCCGAAAAGGTCCGCGCCGCCGGGCTCATCTGGATTGGGCCGGATCCCGAGAGCATTCGCGCCATGGGCCTCAAGGATGCAGCCAAGGCCTTGATGCAGTCAGCCGGGGTTCCCGTTACCCCGGGCTATATGGGCGATGATCAGTCGCCAGAGCGGCTCCAGAGCGAGGCCGATGCCATCTGCTATCCCGTGCTGATCAAGGCCGTCGCCGGGGGCGGGGGCAAGGGCATGAAAAAGGTCGAGACCAGCGCGGCCTTTGCCGAGTCGCTCGCCTCGGCCCAGCGTGAAGCCCAGGCCGCCTTTGGCGATCCGCGCGTCCTGATCGAGAAATACATCACCCGTCCGCGTCATATCGAAGTGCAGATTTTTGGCGACGCCCACGGCCAGATTGTTCACCTCTATGAGCGCGACTGTTCACTGCAACGCCGGCACCAAAAGGTGATCGAGGAAGCCCCGGCCCCGGGCATGGATGACGCGACCCGCTCGGCCGTCACCGATGCGGCGATCCGCGCAGCACGGGCTGTGAACTACAAGGGCGCTGGCACCGTCGAGTTTATCGCGGACGCCTCCGAAGGCCTGCGGGCCGACCGGATCTGGTTCATGGAAATGAACACCCGGCTCCAGGTCGAGCATCCGGTCACGGAAAGCGTCACTGGCGTCGATCTGGTCGAATGGCAATTGCGCGTCGCGGCGGGCGAGCCCTTACCGCTTCGCCAGGACGACATCGCCCTTAATGGCCATGCCATGGAAGCGCGGCTCTATGCCGAGGATCCGGCCAAGGGCTTCCTGCCGTCAATCGGGACGCTCGATCACTTCGTGCTGCCCGACACGATCCGGGTTGATACCGGCGTTGAAGCAGGGGGCGAAGTCAGCCAGTTTTATGATCCGATGATCGCCAAGCTGATCGTCCATGCAGAGGATCGCGAGACCGCAGCCGGCGAACTGGCCGAGGCCTGCCGTCAGGTCGAGGTGTGGCCGGTGCGGACCAATGCCGCCTTCTTGGCCCGCTGTCTCGACCATGAGACGTTCTTAGAGGGTGAGGTGGATACCGCCTTTATCGCCACCTTTTGCGACGATCTAATCGGCGAGGCCAGCCCGCCGGTGTGGGTGGCGGCGGCGGCTCTGGGCCAGCGGGCCTATAGCGCCCTGCTCAACAGTTTCGAAGGCGAAGGCTCGCCCTGGCAAGCGGGCTGGTCCGGCCTGATGGGTATGCGCCTCAATGGCCCGGCCCGTGCGCCGCTGTCGATTGCCTGTGACGGTCTCGTGCTGAAGGCCTCGATCAGCCGCTCGGACGAGTCGGACGGCAGCCTGTCTCCGATTGCTGTGACCCTGGGCGAGGATCGCTTTGATGTGGCACTCACCGGCACAGATGAGGTCAGTGTCGATGACACGCCGCTGACGGTCTTGTCGGTCGAGGATGGGCTGGTGGTGTTTGAGGACGGCGAGGCCTGGCTGTTCCAGGATCCCGATCCGGCCCATGGGGCAGACACCAGCGCCGCCAGCGACGGGGCCCTTCGTGCGCCCATGCCGGGCAAGATCGTGGCCGTTCAGGCCCAAAATGGCCAGGTCGTCTCTAAGGGCGATCCCTTGCTCGTGCTCGAGGCCATGAAGATGGAACATCAAATGGCCGCCCCATTCGACGGGATTGTCGGCGATCTGACGGTCTCGGTGGGGGATCAGGTTACGGATGGGACCGTCTTGGCGCGGGTTCTCAAGGCCGCTGAGGCTGCCGCTTGAGTGAGCCCGTCCCGTCGAGTGTGCATCTGGTTAAACTCTGTGTCGGGATCGACAGCGTCGAGCGGTTAGAGGCGCTTGTCGCTGCCCGGCGCGGCGAGACCTTGGTCCATACCCGCAATACCCCCAAACAGGCCGAGGCCTTGCTGGAAGGCGGGTCGCTCTATTGGGTGATCAAGGGCCAGATCCTGTGTCGCATGCCAATTGCCCGTATTGAAACCGTGGGCGAGGGGGCGGCCAGTGTCTGTCACATCTGGCTAACCCCGACCCTCATCCGCACCCAGCCCCAGCCCAAGCGTCCGTTTCAGGGCTGGCGCTACCTCAAGGCGGCGGATGCGCCGCCGGATCTCGATGCGGTCACCGGCCAGGGCGTGCCCGAGGCCTTGCTGAGGGATCTCAGTGCCCTGGGGCTGATGTAGGGCTTTATTGGGCCGCTTCAGTTTCGCGGGCTTTTTGCTCGGCACGGCGGATTTCATCGGGGGCCAAGACCATCACCGAGGGCCGGAACGGCTCGCCCGTTGCTTCGGCGATCAGTTCTTGACTGCGGGTCTCGACGACTTCGGTCAGCTTGGCCAAAAAGGCCTCCTTGCCGAGGCCCGGGGCAATGGGATCCAAAAATTCAATCACCGCTGTGCCGGGGTGCTTTTCATAGGCTTCTCCCGGCCAGAACAGACCCAGATTGGTCGCTAGCGGCACGACGGGCATGTCAAAATCGCGGTACATGTGCCAGATCCCGGCCCGGTAGCGGAAATATTCGCCGGGCTTTGACAGGTTGCCCTCGGGATAGATCAGGATCCGACGCCCATCCGCCTTGGCTTCGGCGGCGCGCATGGCCAGCGCTTTACGCGCTTCATGACCGCCGCAGTTATTGACCACAATCGCCCCGAGCTTTTTCAGGATCCGGCCCATCAAGGGGTATTTTTCCAGATGGTCCCCGGTGACAAAGGCGAGGTCCTTGAACTGGGAATAGACACAAAAGCCGTCGCCCCAGGATTGATGCTTGGCCCCAATAATAAAAGCGCCTTCGGGCAAGCGCGCCTTGCCCCGAACCTCCAGCTTGATCCCGGCGAAAAGGCGCATGGCTCCCACCATGCGACGGGTATAACGCTGAATAATCCAG
>JBKBWB010000280.1:0-3043 GCA_046289215.1 Asticcacaulis sp.
CTCGTTCGGACCGGCTGGCCAAGTACAACCAGCTTCTGCGCATCGAAGCGGAACTCGACGACATGGCCGTGTTCGCCAGCGACAGCGTGATCCGCTATATCGGCGAGTAAGCCTGGACGGGGCCAAACGGCCCGGTCGCGTGAAAAATGAGACGGCGGTCCGAACGATTCGGGCCGCCGTTTTCTTGTGTCGATTGCCCGCGCTTATCCCCGCTGCGGGCCTCTGCGATAACCTTTTGTTAGGCATGATTGCGGCATTTTGACTGTGAAGATTTTTCGTCCAGAAGGGGCGTTTCGATGTTGTTTGCCAAGGTTCGTCCGTACGTGCCCACGATCGTTTTGGCTCTCCTTTCGGTCTATTTCGTCGTCCAGGCTTTGACCGGCGACCGGGGGCTTCTGACCGAAGAAGCCCGGGCGAAAACCCTTGAAGCACGCAAGGCCGAACTGGCTGCGGTTCAGGCTGAGCGCCGGGATCTGGAAGCGCGTGTGACCTATCTCCGGGATGATAATTTATCCCGGGATTTGCTCGATGAACGCGCTCGGGTGTTGCTGGGTTTTTCCGCACAAGGTGAATATGTTATCCGCCTTGAAAACAAAACTTCTGCAAATTCCTGACTTCGCTTTCCCTTCGGGCACTGCTAAAGCCCTCCGAGTGATTGTCTGATTATTCGTCCAGGGAGGAGAATATGGCGCGCGCCAAGGCCGCTGAGTCGGCTGTGGGGAAACCCAACGTGTCCAGGGACCTGCTTCTAAAGTTTTACCGCGAGATGCTGCTGATCCGCCGTTTTGAAGAACGCGCTGGACAACTTTACGGCATGGGTCTGATCGGGGGCTTCTGCCACCTCTATATCGGCCAGGAAGCCGTTGCCGTCGGGATGCAGGAAGCGGCGATCAAGGGTGATCAGATCATCACCGGGTATCGCGACCACGGCCACATGCTGACCGCCGGGATGGACCCGCGCGAAGTGATGGCCGAGCTGACCGGACGTCGCGGTGGCTCGTCCAAGGGTAAGGGCGGCTCGATGCACATGTTCTCGGTCGAGGCCGGGTTCTTTGGCGGCCACGGGATCGTCGGGGCGCAAATCAGCCTCGGGGCCGGTCTTGGCTTTGCCAATGCCTATCGCCAAAATGGTCAAGTCTCCTACGCCTACATGGGCGACGGCGCGGCCAACCAAGGCCAGGTCTATGAGAGCTTCAACATGGCCTCGCTGTGGAAGCTGCCGGTCGTGTTCGTGGTTGAAAACAACCAGTATGCCATGGGGACCGCGGTTGACCGGGCCTCGTCTTCGGCGGAATTCTATACCCGCGGTGCGGCCTTCAATATCCCTGGTGAGGCCGTTGACGGCATGGACGTGTTCGCCGTCTATGAAGCCGGTCTACGCGCGGCTGAACACGCCCGCTCGGGCAACGGCCCCTATATCCTCGAATTCAAGACCTACCGCTATCGCGGCCACTCGATGTCGGACCCGGCCAAGTACCGGTCCAAAGACGAGGTTGAGGACGTCAAGAAGAACCGGGATCCGATCGACCACATCAAGCCGATGCTGGAACAGGCCGGGATCACCGAAGACGAGATCAAGGCCATCGACAATGAGATCAAGGCCATTGTCCTCGAAGCCGTTGAATTTGCTCAAACCAGTCCTGAGCCGGATCCGTCCGAGCTGATGACTGACATCTATCTGGAGGCGTAAGCTCCATGACCGAGATTTTGATGCCCGCGCTCTCTCCGACCATGGAAGAGGGCAATCTGACCAAGTGGCTGATCAAGGCGGGTGACACCGTCAGCGCCGGTCAGGTAATCGCCGAGATCGAGACCGACAAGGCGACCATGGAGGTCGAGGCCGTGGATGAGGGCGAAGTCGCCGAAATCCTCGTGGCTGAAGGCACCCAGGCCGTGAAGGTCAATACCCCGATTGCCCGCCTCAAGGGCGATGGCGCGTCCCCGGCACCTAAGGCCGAGGCGCCCAAGGCAGAGGTTGCGACCCCACCCGTCGCCCAGGCTTCGGCCGTGACGGCCGCTTCCTCGTTTGCCGATCCGGAAATCCCGGCAGGCGCGTCGATGATGCGGATCACGGTTCGTGATGCGCTGCGCGATGCCATGGCCGAGGAAATGCGCCGCGATGGCGATGTGTTCCTGATGGGCGAAGAGGTCGCGCAATACCAAGGGGCCTATAAGGTCTCGCGCGGACTGCTGGACGAATTCGGCCCGCGCCGCGTCGTCGATACGCCGATCACCGAATATGGCTTTGCCGGGATCGGCACTGGGGCGGCCATGGCTGGCCTCAAGCCGATCGTCGAGTTCATGACCTTCAACTTCGCCATGCAGGCGATTGACCACATCATCAACTCGGCGGCCAAGACCCTTTACATGTCCGGCGGCCAGATCCGTTGCCCGATCGTGTTCCGTGGCCCCAACGGGGCCGCCGCCCGCGTGGCCGCCCAGCACAGCCAGGACTATTCGGCCTGGTACGCCCAGATCCCGGGGCTGAAGGTTGTGGCCCCCTATGATGCCGCCGATGCCAAGGGCTTGCTGAAAGCGGCGATCCGCGATCCGAACCCGGTCGTGTTCCTTGAGCACGAGATGATGTACGGCGTCGAGTTCGACATCCCCGAGGTCGAGGACTGGATCGTGCCGATTGGCAAGGCCAAGATCCGCCGCGAAGGCACGGATGTGACCATCAGCACCCATTCGCGCATGGTCGGTCTGTCGCTCAAGGCGGCGGAGCAACTGGCCGAAGAGGGGATCTCGGTCGAGGTCATCGACCTGCGCACCCTGCGTCCGCTCGACACCGAGACGGTGATCAACAGCGTCAAAAAGACCAACCGTCTGGTCACCGTCGAAGAGGGCTGGGGCCCGATGGGTGTGGGGGCCGAAGTCGCCGCCCGCGTGGTCGCCGAAGCCTTTGACTATCTCGACGCCCCGCCGATGCGCGTGCACCAGGCCGATTGCCCGATGCCCTATGCGGCGAACCTTGAGGCCCTGTCTCTGCCCCAGGTCGAAGACATCATCAAGGCGGTTAAAGCCGTCTGCTATCGCTGAGGAG
>JBKBWB010000281.1:0-3040 GCA_046289215.1 Asticcacaulis sp.
GGGAGTGCTTTACCCTCGGCATCGTTCACGGATGCAATGGCCAGCCCCCGGGTATCGAGGACCAACTCGGACACCCCCTTGGCGACCTCAAGATCGAGCCGCGCCTGACCGCTCAGGGTTTTAGCGGCAAAATCAACGCGCAGATCCAGATCGACATGCTTGACCCGCGCTTGATCCGGATGGGCATAGGAATGGATATCCTTGCGCTTGTCAGCAAATGGCTTGTGATCACAGGCCGCAAGACCGATCACGGTCAGGAACAGGGTCAGAAACGCCAAAGTACGGAAGACCAGAGGCACAGGGGACACAGCGATCCCAGCCACCGGCTTTGCGAAACGGGTCATGGCGCTACTCCCTCGTTGCCATTTGCACAGGCTACGGGAGCGTCATCCATCTGACAAGACAAGGTTCCTGAGGCGCGAGCGTGGCCGGACGAGCGCTGATTCGGCGCTTGCCAGACAAGGCTTTACAAGCGATAGTGAGGCTTCGAAGATCGTTACGGTGTGCAGGCACCGGTCCGGGGCAACCCAGAGGACTAAGTCTGTTTCTCCCCCGCGAAATTTGATCATGTCGCGACCTGCGGGATGAGATCTCAGACTTATACGGAATACCTCTATGTCTACTGGAACTGTAAAGTGGTTTAACGGCACCAAGGGCTATGGCTTCATCCAGCCCGATGATGGTGGCAAGGATGTGTTTGTGCACATCTCGGCCGTTGAACGTGCAGGCCTTCGCGGCCTGAGCGATGGTCAGAAGGTCAGCTTCGAGCTGGAAACCGACCGCCGCAGCGGCAAGACCTCGGCCGGAAGCCTTCAGGTTCTCTGATCCGATCCCTTACCGGATAAAGAAACGCCCTCGTGCTTGCACGGGGGTGTTTTTTTACACGACTACAATACTTGCAACCCAGACAATACTGAACCCGCATAACTTGAGTATCTAAATTGTAATTCATTTGCCTTTTACCCTCCCCCGCCAGAGGGTGACGCCAAATAAAAGCAGACTTCAAGAGGGCGGAATGTTTGAGGGGTTGGCGGGACCGGTCTTGACGGCCCAAAGCGATGCGGCGTTGGAACAGGGGGCGGCTCCATCCGGTCGCTTTGAAGCCGGTTTTTTCAGCCCCTATGCCCCCCAAACGGCTATGGATATGATCCAGCGCTTACCGGGTTTTGCGTTCAAAGACTCAGGCGATAGCCGGGGCTTTAATGGCAACAGCGGCAATGTGCTGGTAGACGGACGGCGCGACGCCAATAAGTCCTTTAATCTGGGCAGCCGACTGCGTCAGATCCCCGCGCGCGATGTCGTGGCCATCGAGCTGATCCGTGCCGGGACGCCCGGTGTGGATATGCAAGGCGAGGCTGTTCTGGCCAATGTCATCCGCAAATCTGGCAGTCAAACGGTCGGACGGAGCCTTGTGGGCGCAGATCTACTCGCGGATCAGCGCAGTAGCGGGATTGTTCTGTTCGAAGTAACCCGCCGCCGCGGGGAAGAAACCCTGGAATTCAGCGCGGAACTGATGGGCTATATGGACGGCGGCAGTGGCAAGGGGCGTCGCCGCACCCTGAGCCCGGACGGACGTGTGCTGCGCGAGGTTGCCGTTCATGGCCAGTCCGGCGGCGAAGAATTTGAGAGCCGCATCAGCCTGACCCGACCGGCTTTTGAGGGCACACTTACCCTGACGGCCTCGACCGATGGGGGCGTTTGGCGCAGCTTTTATCGCGAAGCACAGACTGAAATCCGGGAAAAAGAAGTCTATCGCCCCGTTGAGCTCAGCGCGCGTTGGCAAAAGCCCCTGTCAGATCAGCAAACGCTCGAGGTTCTGTTGCTCCAAACCTATAACCGGTCAAAATACACGGCCGAGGAACAGGACAACGGCTCCAGCAGTCGATACGAGTCAACGGATACCAAAGGCGAAACCATCGCCCGGGCAACGAGCCGCTGGGCGCACAGCAAAACCCTGAGCACGGAACTTGGGGCAGAGGCCGTCTATAATTTTCGAACCGACGACAGTCACTATTCCGAAAACGGCCTGGCCATCGCCTTGCCCCCCGCCGCCCGACGGGTGTCTGAGATCCGGGGCGAAGTGTTTAGTCAGGTGGTCTGGAAAGCCCATCCAACCCTGTCTTTTGACGGGGGAATCCGAGTGGAGCGCTCGCACATTGGCCAAACGGGTGCGGCTATTCCCTCAAAGACCTTTGTCTATGTTAAACCCGCCGCTCAGATTACCTGGACCCCCAGCGCGCTCATGTCGATTCGACAGAGCCTCAAGCGGGATATAGGCCAGCTGAATTTCGGGGATTTCAGTGCCAGTTTGGAAGCCACCGATAAGGTAATCGTCGCGGGCAACCCGAACCTTGAGCCAGAAAAGAGCTGGACGACAGAACTACGGTCAGAAACCAAGTTTCCGGGCAATGCCTCGGTTGTCCTGACGGCCCGGCATGAAGCCTTGTCGGATGTGCTGGACCGGATCCCGGTCCGGGCAGGCACGGATGTCTTTGATGCCCCGGGCAATATCGGATCAGGTACGCGGCAGAGCCTGATGGCGACCCTGAAGCTGCCCTTGGGCGGGCTGGGGCTCAAGGGGATGGAGCTGAGCGGTAACGGCACCTGGCGCTGGTCCGAGGTGACGGATCCGGTAACTGGCCTGAAACGCCGGATTTCACGTGAACAAGCCACGTCCTATAATCTTGAACTGCGCCAGGACCTGCCGGAACTGAAGCTGAACTGGGGGGCGACTGTCCAATCGCCGTTCCACAACACGCGCTATTCCGTTAATGAAATCAATCGCCTCAAACGTCGAAGCTGGCAAACCGTTTACATCAACTGGCGGCCAAACGAGGCTTGGAACATCAAGGCGATGGTGGAAAACACCACGGCGCGCAGCCTGATAACCGACCGCACCTTGTTTACCGGCACCCGCAAGGACGGCAGCGTCAGTCGCCGCGAGATCCGGGAAGAGAAATTTCGACAGCTCTATTCCGTGCTGATTACACGCAATTTCTAAGGCGCACGGATTAGCCAAACACAAAGCCCCCGCTTATCA
>JBKBWB010000282.1:0-3033 GCA_046289215.1 Asticcacaulis sp.
AAAGCCGTCGCCCCAGGATTGATGCTTGGCCCCAATAATAAAAGCGCCTTCGGGCAAGCGCGCCTTGCCCCGAACCTCCAGCTTGATCCCGGCGAAAAGGCGCATGGCTCCCACCATGCGGCGGGTATAACGTTGAATAATCCAGCCGACTGGACGACGGCCCGGTAACAGTCCGGCCAGAACCGCCATCAGGCCATAGGTGACACTCAGCACCCAATAGGTGAGATTAAACAGAAACGTTCCCATGATCCCCCCGACTATGGCACGCTGAATGCGAGAGCCAAACTGGAGTGCACCATGGCGGATCCGTCCGATATCTTCAATGCTTACGATGATCGCTTTGGTCACTTGCCGGGCTTTAAGACCCAAAGACTATTTGGGGGAACAGGCTTCTATAGTGACGGTCGGATTTTTGGATTTGATGCCGAAGGCACTCTTTATCTCAAGACAAATGCGGAAACCCTGCCGCTGTTTTTACAGGCAGACGCCCAGCCCTTTATCTTCAAAGGTAAGGAGGGAGAGGCAAAAGCGATGTCATATTACACAGTTCCAGCCGCCTTTTGGGATGATGATCAGGCGGCTGAATTCTGGGTAAATCTTGCGCTGAAGGCCGCATACGCCGCCCCCGCTAAATCCAGTAAAGCCAAGCAAAACCGTGTTGTGAAACCGAGCAGGATCCGTAAGGAACCATGGGATTATCAGCCCTGAAGGGGCTTTATCGATTTACTCTTTGAAACAGGTAACCCGGTTGCGGCCCATATTCTTAGAACGATAGAGTGCCTTGTCAGCCCGATCCATGAGCTTGAAGGGGCTTTCTGCATCTTCTCGCTGAGCCAGACCCGCAGAAATCGTCACCGTGCCTAAATCTTCATTGGTTGAGCGGCGTTTCAGGACCCGAGACGCAATTTCTTCGCGCACTTCGTTAAGCAAGCGCTCGACGGACAGCGCCGTCTCACCAGGGAAAATCAGGCCGAATTCCTCGCCGCCGTAGCGGGCGGCAATGCGCGGTGGACGGCCCACACGGCCGAGGACGCTGGCGACATAGCGAATGACCTGATCGCCTGTCTGGTGACCCCAGGTGTCGTTGAAGCGCTTGAAGTGGTCGATATCGATCACAGCCAGCGTTAGGGGCGAACCACTGTCTTCGGAATGCTGACAACAGCGTTCGAGCTGCTCATCGAACGACTTTCGGTTAGCCAGATTGGTCAGGGCGTCGGTCATGGCGTCGCGGCGCACCTGTTCCAGGTGCTCGCGCAAGCGCGTCACTTCGCGGGTAGACTCTGACAGCTTCTGTTCCAGCGTGCTGTTTTCGCTGATCATGCGCACGGTGGCGGCGGACAGATTCTCTACGAGGGCGCGAAGCTTGGACGAGTCGGCCGTTTCCAGACTGTCCTTGGCTCCCTCAAGGGTGCGACCGTAAGCTTTTTGCGAACGTTGAACGTCCGCCACGGCCTGGGCAATGGTGGTCAATTCGCGCGTCAGCTGTGCGCCTGCGTCGCGGATCTCATCTGACAGGCGAAGGCGGGCAATATGCTTTGCGGCAAGGCCCTCAGCAACTTCCTCCGTGAACGGATCACCCGTGCCGAGAATGCGATGTATTTCCTGAGCCAGATCCCCTTCGGGGTCGCCTACAACATAGAGCCAGAGCTCATAATTCAGTGGCGTCGGCCATACTCCTTGCGCTTCCATCTGTTCCAGCGCCATTCGGGCCAGAGCAAAGGCGCTTGGGCTGCGCACGGTAATATCGACGTCACTGCTCATAGATAGTCCTCTTGTCGCCGGGCGAATGGCGAGTTTCGTGGACTTTAGCGGCTGTGTGCTGACAGGCGGTTAATCCGAGGCGACATTCTCATCAGATGTCTTTTTTTTCCGCACACGAGGCTTGGGCTTAGCCTTGGGTTTTGCTTCAACGCTTTCAACGTCAAGCTTGGCGCTAACCTCTGTTTGAACACTTTCTGTATCAATGGCGCGAGGCAAGGCTGTGCGGCGCATAAAGGCTGGAATCATATCGCCAAAGCCTTGGACGGGGAAATCACCGTCTCGGTCACGACGCCAGCGCGATCCATTTTCGCGGCTGTCACGCTCGATAACGCGGGGTTCCGGGGGCCGATCGCGTGTCGATGAGACCTCATTCCTATGCGGTCTTGCAGGTGCAGCCTCAGACAGATCCTGAGCCTCTGGTTTATCTTCCTGTTTGCCACGGCGACGCGCGGGCCTATCTTCGGCGCCTCGGCTTTCGGGGCGGCCCCGCTTGCGGTCTCTGCGTCCGCCTGCGTCACCCTCAGCCTCAGACCAGTCGATCCCCTCTAGCTCAAGCAACTGGGGCTCTTTCTTGGTCAGTTTCAGGACCTTGTCATAGTTTTTCACATCTGACGGCCCGACGATCAAATAGGCTTCGCCTGACCGTCCGGCGCGGCCGGTCCGACCGATGCGGTGAACATAGTCATCGGCGTGATGAGGCGGTTCGAAATTAAAGACATGGCCGACATCGGGGATGTCGAGGCCGCGCGCCGCCACATCCGAGGCGACCAGCAGTGTGAGTTCTCCGTTGCGGAAAGATTCGAGCGTCTTGGTCCGCAAAGACTGGTCAAGGTCGCCGTGGATCGGGGCCGCGTCAAAGCCGTGCACCTTCAGGGACTTGGCAACGATGTCTACATCCGTCTTGCGATTACAGAAGACGATGCCGTTTTTGACCTCGACCCGGGCAATCAGGGCCCGCAGCGCCATGCGCTTGGCCTTGGCCCCATCTACCGGCACCTTAGTGACATATTGGGCAATGTTTTCGCCGGTCGTAGCAGGACGTGATACCTCGATACGAACCGGGTTTTTCAGGAACTGTTCGGTCAGGCGGGTGATTTCTGGCGGCATGGTGGCCGAAAAGAACAGGGTTTGGCGCGACGGCGGCGTCAGCTTAAAGATCCGCTCAATGTCCGGGATAAACCCCATGTCGAGCATGCGGTCGGCTTCGTCGATCACCATCATGCTGACGCCGTTCAGCATCACTTTGGACCGGTCAAACAGATCCAGTAACCG
>JBKBWB010000283.1:0-3025 GCA_046289215.1 Asticcacaulis sp.
TTTGTCCAGCTCAAGGACGGCAGCTTCCGCAACGCCTATACGGTCAAGATCGCCAATAAGGGACTTGATGCGGCCACCTATCGGCTCAGCCTTGATGGGCCGCGCCTCAAGGAGATCACCCTGGCCGGACAAGCCTTGGCGGCGGGCGAGGCGATCGAGATCCCCGTTGAGGCCAATAAGGTTCGCAGCGTGCGACTGTTTGTCATCGCCGAAGGGGCGGATTTATCCGCCGGGTCTGTGCCCGTCCGGTTTACAGTGACCGAAACCCGCACCGGTGTGCACGACAGCGTGCGCAGTGTGTTCCTGTCCGGACGGGCCAATGAAAAGCGAGACTGATATGCATCCGGCCCCGTCACCCCAGAACCCATCCCCGGAAAGCGGTTTCCGCATTCGGGGGTGGCATGTGCTGGTGGCCATGATCGCCTTTTTCGGACTGATCACGGCCTTACTGTCAACCTTCACCTGGTTGGCCTTGAAAAGCGATCCGGGTGTCGTCAGCGAAACCCCCTATGAGGATGGCCTTGCCTATAACGCCACCCTGGCGCAGCGGCGTAAGGAAGCGGCGCTGGGCTGGCGGGTTGTCGTCGAGGACCCCGTCTCGGACAGCATCTTGCGCGTTCAGGTCCTCGACAAGACTGGAACCCCGATGCCGGACATGACGCTGACGGGGGCCTTATCACGCCCGACCTCGGACAAGGATCAGGCCCGTGTGACATTCAGCGCGGATCCGGCCAGCCACACCTATGTGGCCAGCCTGCCCGACAAGCCCGGGGTGTGGGATATCCAGATGCGCATCGCGGCCCGCGATGGTCGGATCCTGAACGCCCATTACCGTTACGTGCCTTAAGTCAGCTGTCGATTTGTTGGACCGGAGGCGTCCTATGACCCAGATTCAAGGCCAGACCTTTGGCTCATCCGCGGGTGCCGCTCAGGGCTATCATCCTGGTTTGATCGAGGCTCCCGGTTGCCCGACCACGGGCTCTGTGTTGCGCGAAGCCCCCTCGGCCAGCGAAGCCAGCGCCTTTGTCCAGGCCAATGACCGCGGTGAACAGACCCTGGAACTGCTGGTGCGTGGGGCCAAATGCGCCGGGTGCCTCGGCAAGATTGAGCGCGGGGTCGGCCAGATGCCGGGCGTGACCCGGGCCCGTATGAATCTGACCACCGGCAAACTCAGCGTGGCCTGGGAGCCGGGACGGATCACGCCGGATGATGTGGTCATGCGGGTGACAGACCTGGGCTATGCGGCCACGCCGTTTGATCCCACCGAAGTCCGCGATGAGGAAAAGCGCGAGGGGCGGCGGCTGGCCATTGCCCTTGGCGTTTCTGCCTTTGGGGCCATGAACGCCATGATGTTCACTGTGCCCGTGTGGTCCGGACTGATGGTGATGGATCTTCCGACCCGGACCATGATGTACTGGCTGGCAGCGCTCGTGGCCACGCCAACCGCCCTGTGGAGCGGCATGGTGTTTTTCGAGTCGGCCTGGCGGTCCCTGCGCAAGGGGCGCGCCAATATGGATGTGCCGATTTCGCTCGGGATCCTGCTCACCCTCGGGATCAGCTTCAGCGAAACCCTGCTGGGGGGTGAGCATACCTATTTTGAAGCGGCAGTCTCTTTGATTTTCCTGCTGCTGATCGGGCGGTTTCTCGATCACCAGCTGAGGGCAAAAGCCCGGTCGGCGGCCCGCGATCTGTTGGCCCTTCAAGTGCCGGTTGCCAGTCGACTGACAGCCGATGGGCAAGCAGAGGTGGTGCCGGTCCGCGAGATCTGTGTCAGGGATCGGATCCAGATCCTGCCGGGTGATCGCGTGCCGGTCGATGGCCGCGTGATCGAGGGGGTCTCGGACCTCGATACAGCCTTGGTTTCGGGGGAAACCCACCTCAGTGCCGCCGCCCCGGGTACCGACATCAGCGCCGGAACTCTGAACCTCAGCGGTCGGTTGGTGATGGAAGCCACCGCGCGGTCCGAAGATTCCACTGTGGCCGCCATCGCGCGTCTGATGGAGGCGGGGGCCCAGACCCGGTCCAAATATGTTCAGTGGGCAGATAAAGCGGCGGCGCTCTATGTCCCGGTCGTCCATACGGTAGCGGCGGTGACCCTGATTGGAGGGCTGGTGCTGGGTCTCGAGCTGCGCGACGCCCTGATGCGCGCCGTGGCCCTGCTGATCATCACCTGTCCCTGTGCCCTGGGTCTGGCGGTACCGGCGGTACAGATCGTGGCGTCCGGCCGTTTGTTCCGGCGTGGCGTCCTGGTCAAATCCGGGGCGGCGCTGGAGCGTCTGGCCGAAGTCAACCATGTGGTCTTCGATAAGACCGGGGTTTTGACTGAAGGGCGGCCAACCCTGACGGCCTATGATCCGGCCAGCCTTCAGGCGTGTGCGGTCTTGGCGCGCGCCTCCCGTCATCCACTGGCCAAGGCGGTGGTGGCCGCCGCCGATCAGGCGGCCAAAGGGCAGGCGGCCAAAGGGCAGGGGGCTGAGATCGCCACGGATGTCACCGAAACCGCCGGTATGGGCGTGCGCGGTCGGGTGCAGGGCCGTTGGGCGCGACTGGGGCGGGCGGATTATGTGGATGCGGTTCGAGATGACCGCGCCAGCGGGACTGAGCTGTGGTTCGGGTTTGACGGGGAACCGCCAGTTCGGTTCGGCTTCTCGGATCCCTTGCGTCCCGAAGCCTTTGAAACCATAGCCGCGCTTGAAGCCAGGGGGCTCAAGGTCACCGTGTTGTCTGGCGATGTTGCTGCCGCCGTCGAAGGGGTGGCCGAGCGTGTCGGCATCAACGACTGGCACGCAGCCCAGACGCCAATGTCCAAGGCCGATCGTCTGGATGCCTTACGGGCCGGAGGCGACAAGGTGCTGATGGTCGGGGATGGGCTCAATGACGCAGCGGCGCTCAGCAAGGCCCACGCCTCCATGGCCCCGGGCGCAGCGGTGAAGGCCAGCCAGAATGCCGCCGATCTTGTCTATGAAGACGGTCGCTTATCGGCCGTCGTGACGGCCCTTGATGTGGCCCGCTCAAGCCGGTCACG
>JBKBWB010000284.1:0-3017 GCA_046289215.1 Asticcacaulis sp.
AAGGCTATACCACGACCATGGTCAATACGGGGACCTTTAACCTCGTGGCAGCCATCGGGATCGCGGCGGTCACTTTGCTGCTGGTGCTGGGCGTGAGCGAATCCGCCAACGTCAACAACGCTATTGTGGTGATCAAGCTGATCGTGCTGGTGACCTTCATCGGGGTTGGCGTCACCTACATCAACCCGGAAAACTGGGTTCCCTTCATTCCGGAATCTGAGGGTGGTGACCGCTTTGGCTTCAACGGCATTGCCCGGGGTGCTGCGATCATCTTCTTTGCCTATGTCGGCTTTGAAGCGGTCTCGACGGCCGCCGCCGAGGCGAAGAACCCGTCGCGCGACGTGCCGATTGGCATCCTCGGTGCGCTCGTGATCTGTACCGGTATCTACATGGCCGTGGCGGCTGTCATGACTGGCGTTGTGCCGTTCCGCGAACTGGCCAGCCCGGCTCCGATCGCCGTGGCCATTGACCGCATGGGTCTGGAGTGGGCTAATTTTGCTGCCCCCTGGAGCCCGTCTGGCGAAATGAACGCCATCAGCCTGCTGATCAAGATCGGTGCCGTGACCGGCCTGAGCTCGGTGATGCTGGTGCTGGTGTTCGGTCAAACCCGGATCTTCTACACCATGGCCCGTGATGGCCTGCTGCCCAAGGTCTTTTCCACCATCCATCCGAAGTTCCGCACCCCTTGGCTGGGCACCATCCTGCTGGGTGTCATGATCTCACTGGCGGCCGCCTTCCTGCCGATCTCGATCCTGGGTGATCTGGTGTCGTTGGGGACGGCTCTGGCCTTCTCGATCGTCTGCTTCTCGGTGGTCTATCTGCGCATTACCCACCCGGAGCTGGAACGTCCGTTCAAGGTTCCCGGCGGCATCGTCACCGCGATCCTCGGGATCCTGGCTTGTCTCTATCTGGCGTTCAACAACTTTGCGCCGATGTGGAAACACTACCAAGAAGGCAACACCCTGCCTCTGACCCTCTTGCTGGGCTATGCCGCCTTCGGGGCTCTGATCTATGCCGCCTACGGCTTCTGGAACTCCAAGCTCGGTAAGGGCATCGAGGTCGACGAAGACACCGACCTCGCCTCTCCGGCGGAGGCCTTTGGCAAGGGCGTCGACGACGTGAAATAAGGCCCCCTCAAAGGGTATCTTGTTGCGGCCCGGTGGAAACACCGGGCCGTTTGCGTTGGCGGGCGGTCTTTTGAGAATTCCCTCAACCGCTCACCTGATCTAAGAGGGTTTTATGACCCAGTCCCCTGCTGCCTCTGCTGAACCCCCGATCAAGGCCTTCATTGCCCCGGTCACACCGTTGGAACAGAACTGCACCATCGTCTGGTGCACGCGCACCAACAAGGCGGCGATTATTGATCCGGGCGGCGATATTGATCCGATCCTGGCGGAAATGGCGCGACTTGGCCTGACGCTGGAAAAGATCTGGGTCACCCATGGCCATCTCGACCATGCCGGGGCCGCCAATGCGCTTCAGCAAAAGACCGGATGCCCGATTGAAGGCCCGCACCCGGATGACCAGTTCTGGATCGACCGCATCCCAGCGGACGGCCTGCGCTACGGCATTGGCGGATTAGAGACCTTTACCCCCACGCGCTGGCTCCAGGACGGCGATACGGTGACCCTTGGGGAGACCACCTTTGAGGTCTATCACTGTCCCGGCCATACCCCCGGCCACGTGATCTTCTTCCACCGCGAAGCGCGCTTTGCCCAGGTCGGCGATGTGTTGTTCCGGGGCTCGATTGGGCGCACAGACTTTCCGCGCGGCAATCATGCGGACCTGCTCAACGCCATCACCACCAAGCTGTGGCCGCTCGGGGATGACGTCCGCTTTGTGCCCGGCCATGGCCCGATGTCGACCTTTGGTCAGGAGCGCAAGGATAACCCCTTTGTCGCCGATCACGTGCTGGCGGCGTCACGCTAATCGCCCCCCGCAAACCTCCAATGCAAAACGCCTCCCCGATCCGACCGGAGAGGCGTTCGTCTTTTGGCTTAAAAGCCAGATCAGCCCTTCAGCAGCGGGGCCAGACGCTGGGCCACGCCCATATCGCCGTGGATCTTCATCTTGCCGGTCATAAAGGCCATCATCGGGTCGAGATTGCCGCTGGCCATGGCCATCAGGTCGTCGAGCGAAATCACAACGGTGGCATCCGCCTCACCATCGTCGTTGGTGACGGTGTTGGGAACGCTGGCCCCGTCGATAAAGATCTTGCCGACATCGCCAAAGTCAAACTTGACGGTCTTGCCCAGGCCCGAAGCCTCGCCGACAGCGTTGCGGATCTTGTCGGTCACAGTGGCCAAATCGCTCATGATGCTCTCCTGAAAAGCGGTGCTGAAGTGGTAGCGCGCGCCGACTGGATCGCCAAGAGGTACAAGGCGCAGATGCCGCGAGGGAAAGGTGCTTTTTGCCTGATTTTCACGCGAAAGTGTGCTGTTCTGAACCCACCGTCTGGGCCACTGTGCGCCCGGTACAGATTAGATTTTCTGACGTGAGTGACCGATGAGCGCCCTGATCCCGGCTTCTACCTACCCCCCTGTCGTCCAGCCGATCCGGGAAACGCTGTCTGAGGCGGACCGGGCCTGGGTCTGCGGGGCCATTGAGCAGATCGCGGCCGATTTCAACCGCTCGGCAGATACCCATCTGATCCGGTTTAGCCTGCCCGGCCTTGCGGGGATCCCGCTCTATCTCAAGGACGAATCGACCCACCCCTCAGGCAGTCTGAAACATCGTCTGGCCCGCTCCCTATTCCTCTATGGCCTGTGCAACGGCAAGATCCGCAAAGGCACGACCATCATCGAAGCCAGTTCCGGCAGCACCGCCGTGTCCGAGGCCTATTTCGCCCGGCTGCTGGGCTTGCCGTTTATCGCCGTGGTGCCGCGCGGGGTGGCCCGCAGCAAGATCGCTCAGGTCGCCTTCTATGGTGGCCAATGCCACGAGGTTGATGCCTGTACCATCTATGACGAGGCCGAAAAACTCGCCCGCGATCTCGGCGGCTATTTCATGGACCAGTT
>JBKBWB010000285.1:0-3014 GCA_046289215.1 Asticcacaulis sp.
AGGGCGGCGACCGGGAGCACTTCGTGGATCGAGCCCACGCCATGACCGGCGGACCAGACGGTTTTCCAGGCCTTGGCCTCGCCCTCCAGGTCGAGCTTGTGATCGGCGGACAAGGCGGCCTTGGGATCAATGCCATTGGCCACCAGGGACGGGGTGAGGAAGTTGGCCGGAATGCCCGACACCGCCGGGGTGTGGGTGATGTCGCTGGCTCCGCTCGACAGCAGCATGGCCTTATAGTCCGGGTCGGCCTCGGCCTCATCGGTGGCAATAAAGCGGGTACCCATATAGGCCGCATCCGCGCCCATCATCAGGGCGGCGGCCACATCGCGGCCCGTGGATTGAGCGCCCGACAGGATCACCGTGCCCGTAAAAAAGCTGCGGATTTCATTGAGCAGGGCAAAGGGGCTCTGGGTCCCGGCGTGCCCGCCAGCCCCGGCAGCGACGAGGATCAGCCCATCCACCCCGGCCTCAGCGGCCTTGCGGGCGTGGCGGATATTGGTGACATCGTGGAACACCACCCCGCCGTAGCTGTGGACCGCATCAACGACTTCGCGTACGGCCCCGAGCGAGGTGATCACCAGCGGCACCTGGGCCATGACCGTGGCCATCACGTCTTCCCGCAGGCGGGTGTTGGTCGGGTGCACAATCAGATTGACGCCAAAGGCGGCATCGTTTGGCCCCAGCGCGCCCTTGATGGTGTTGAGCCATTCGACATAGCCCTCGGTGGTGCGCTGGTTGAGCGCCGGAAAGGTGCCGATCACCCCGGCCTTACAGGCGGCAATCACGAGCTCCGGCCCGGACACCAGAAACATCGGTGCGGCAATCACCGGCAGGCTCAGGTTCGCACTCAGGGAAGGGGGCAGGGCCATGGGATCCTCCGGGCAGGCTTATGGGGGCCAGCATCCGTCTGGCCCGTCGCTTTTGGCCACTATGTCAGGTTTTTGGCCGTCGCCTAGCCGTGGCGTCGCGTCAACTTTGTTGGCTGAGCGCACATTTTGCCGTGATCCAGCGGCGACCAGCCTGCGAAAAGGCTTCACAGTCCCACCCAGTCGATCTAAGGGGAGCCATGAGCACCGATCCGACCCATTTGACCCAGCTCGGGACCCAGACCCGCGGCTTTGACGATCCCGAATCCGCCGTCCTGGAGCGGGTTCCCAATCCGCACCCTGACACGACCTATGTGGCGCGCTTTACCGCGCCCGAGTTCACGTCGCTGTGCCCGGTGACCGGCCAGCCGGACTTTGCCCATCTGGTGATCGATTACGTGCCCGGTGCGTGGCTGGTGGAGTCCAAGTCGCTGAAGCTGTTCCTGGGCAGCTTCCGCAATCATGGATCCTTTCACGAAGATTGCACCGTCTATGTCGGCAAGCGCATCGCTGAGATCACCGAGGCGCGGTGGTTGCGCATCGGCGGCTATTGGTATCCGCGTGGCGGGATCCCGATCGATGTGTTCTGGCAGACCGGGCCGGTGCCTGAGGGGCTGTGGTTGCCCGACCAAGGCGTGCCGACCTATCGCGGCCGCGGTTAAGAGGCGGCCTAGCCGTCCCATTCGGTGATCAGGGCCGCCACATCCGGACGCTCGCGCTCCAGCGGCGCGGACGGCGCGGTACCAAAATGGATAAAGCCCGCGACCTTTTCACCGTCCTTCAGGCCATAGAGCCCTGTGGCCGCCGGATCATAGCTGTACCAGTCCGTGATCCAATTGACGCCAAAGCCAAAGGCCCCACCGGCCAGCAGCATGTTGTGGCAAACGCACGCTGCACTCAAAGCCTGTTCCCATTCCGGGATTGGGTGCGGCTGGACCGGGGCCGAAATCACCAGCACCGAGACCGGCGGATTGCTGAGCTTGCTGAGGGCCTTGCTGGCCTTGACCGGATCGGCTTGGTGGGCGGCCAACGGCATGAGAGCCTCGACGAGGCGCGCCTTGCTTTCGGGCGTAAAGGTCACGAACCGCCAGGGCGTCAGCTTGCCGTGATCCGGGACCCGGGCCCCCAAGCGCAGGATCGCCGCCAGAGTCTCAGCATCCGGTCCGGGCGCGTTGAGCGTATGGGCCGGGGTGGAACGGCGGGTGGCCAGATAATCCAGCACCGCCGAAGACGGGGCCAGCGGCAAAGGGGCGCCAAAATCCGTGGGGGCGGGCAGGGTGTGGTTCAGCATCTCAAAGATCCATCAGCTCGGGCGTTTCAGGCGGCTGGCGCAGTTTCAGCGACGGGTTGCCGCGATAGACGCGAAAGGTGCTTTCAAGGTCCGGACGGCGCTCACCCGCAACCGTGACCTGTTCGGTATAGATATCCGGGTCGCTTGTTGTGACGAAGCGCTGGCAGATGATCTTGCCTTCCAGCTCTTCGGTAGAGGGCGCCATTTCCTCCCGGAAGGACTCTGCCGCTTCAGGCGGCATGACCTGACCTTCCATCACCAGTTCCATCTCGGCGTCGGCGAGGCGGAACACTGTACAGATCCGATCATTTTCCAGTCTAGCCCGGTCATAAAGCCGCAAGGTCACGTCCGGTCGGACACTGATTTGAAAGATCGAGCTTTCCAGCACTGTGCCATCGGGCTGAAGCTGGGACATATGCACGGCATCGCAGTCGGCCTGGGTCGCCGACCAGCCCTCGCACCAGACCGTGTCGGGCGTCAGCAAGGCTCGTAGCGCCGGAGCCGACAGGGGTTGATCCGCTTTAACGGTAGCGGCCTTGGGTTTGGCCTGAGCCTGCGCCAATCCAAGCGACAGGGCCAGCAGCAAGGACAACGATACGCAACACCGATTGGGCTTCAGCACGGGATGACTTTCGGTAGGTGGGCCAACAGGCCGGACTCAGGGCGTAAGTTTGGGCTGTTTATCTCTTTTGAACAAGGCCAAAGCCTTCTATGACCGCTACAGAGTGTGACCGATCCGGGAAGGCGAAATGGGCAAGCCCTCTGATTTTCCTGACTCGTCTGAGGGACCGGAATGGGCCAAGGGCATGACCTTGCCGCCGCCCTGGCAGCGCGGGGCAGAACAGGTGCGGATGGAT
>JBKBWB010000286.1:0-2991 GCA_046289215.1 Asticcacaulis sp.
GCAGAGCCATCGGATCCAGCGTTATCCTGCCCCCATGGGTCTGAGCGGGCGAGGCGAGCCCCTGTCCCTCGCGGGCTTGCCCGACTTGGCACGCAACCGGGGCTTTGAGGCTCTGACGGTGGGGCGTGCCCCCTCGGGGGCGTCCGTCTTGTTGGCGGGGACTGAGGACGGGGATCTCTATGACTGTCCGGTCGTGGGCGGGGCCTGCCGCTTTCGGGCCAAGCTGGTGGCGGTGGGCGCGCGCGGGAGTGGGTTCGGCGGTCTGGGCTATAGCCTCACAAGCCTAGGAGCATTGCCCGCTGCGGACGGCGAGGCAACGCGCGATCTGATTGCGCTGTTTCGCTATTTTGATCCGGTGCGGGGCTTCTGGGGCCAGATTGCCCACGTGCGTCTGGGGGACAACAATGGATCCGGCACGGCTACGGTGACGGCGCTCGCGACCCTGTCATCCCCCTACAACCGAGGTAACTTGGAGGGGCTGTGGGTGTTGCCGATCGACGGGGGCTGGCGGATTTTTGTCGCGTCGGACAATAACTTCATGCCCGAGATTGCGACCACGCTCCAAGCCTTTGACTGGATGACGCCTATCGCGGCGCACTGAAACCAGACAGTCATGCAAAAAGGCCGGTGCAAGCACCGGCCCTTGAGAACTTGGTCCTGAAGTCAGGCTCAGGCTTGCTGGGTGTCCAGCTTGGCCTTCAGCTGCTTCTTGATGCGGCGGGCGCGGAGCGACAGCACATCATCCGAAGCCTTGATCAGGAACGCGTCGAGGCCGCCCTTGAAGTCGAGGGTGCGCAGGGCAGCGTTAGTGATCTTCAGACGGAACGACTGGCCCAGTGCGTCGGACTGGAGCGCAGTTTCACGCAGCGACGGCAAGAAGCGACGCTTCGTCTTGATATTGGAGTGGCTCACTCTGTGGCCGACCATCGGGCCAACACCCGTGAGTTCGCAACGGCGCGACATAGGCACAACCTTCGTCGAAAAAGTAAAACGGCGCGCAACAGAGGTCCGCCGCGCGAGAGACGGGGTGTATAGGCGAAGGAGTCGTCTCGCGTCAAGCGTTTTGGCAGCGCAAACCCTAGCTTTGCAGCCTGAGCCGGTTAAAAAAGTCTTACTTGTGCTCAAACAGTATGACTGGCGCGTCCTTATAGGTGGTCTCGGCATAGGGTGTGAACCCGCAGCGTTCCGCCAGGCGGATAGAGGCCTCATTTGCGGGATCAATCATACAGACCCGATGCATATCCGGCCAGGTCAGGGTGGCATAGTCGAGCACGGCCCGAACGGCGCGGCTTGCCAGTCCGCGCCCCTGATAGTGGGGGTCAAGCACCCAGCCAAGTTCGAGTTTGCCCACCAGCGACGGGCTGACCTCGCGCAGAAAATCCGTAAGGCCAATTTCCCCGATCACCGTATCGCTCTCAGCCAGGGTGATGGCCCAATAGCCATGACCCAGCAGGGCCCAGTGTCCTGCATAACGCATCATGCGCAACCAGATCTCTTCGGCGGTTACGGGCCGACCGCCAATAAAGCGGGTCACCTCCGGATGGCTCCAGAGGGCGAGGCAAGCTTCAAGATCGGACAAGCGATGGCCACGCAAGCGCAAGGGCCCGGTTTCCAGCATGGGGACAAGCGGAGGCGTAAGCGTTGGCATGAGCGTTCCTGTGTTGATACGGACACAGCCGTCTGAACTTGCCCCCTGAGTTGCCCATGAAGGCGGTGTCTCTGGCAAGCCGTCATTTGCCGTTCAGCTTCAATCGGCTATCAGACAAGTGGTGGGACGGGTCAACGATTAGGTCAGTGTTATGCTCAAGGCAGTCAGTCAATTACATCGTCAGGTTCGCATGAGCGGTGCTTTATTCGCCTTTGGTCTGGTGGCACTCGCTGCTGCGCCCGGTCCTGTGTCAGCCCAAACCGCGCCCGTGACAGATCTGAAGCTGGCCCTTCGCTATGACGGCCGACTGTTGGTCAAGGTGCTGGATATCACTCTTGATCACACCATGCGCGATGGCGCGATTGAAAACCGCACCCGCTTGCGCAGCTACGGCGTGCTGAGCGCCTTTAAAAAGCTGGATCAGCGTGCCAGCGGAACTGCGCGCCTTGTTGACGGTGAAGCGCGCTCCGTCAATTTTACGCACCAGAACATCGACGGAAAGCGTGACCGCAAGGTGACCGTGGCCTGGCGCGACAGCGACGTGGTGACCACATCGAGCCCGCAATACGACTTTATGGGGGATCCGCCCGCCAGTCTGGCCCAGAAGCGCGAGTCGAATGATCCCCTGACCCAGTTACTGAATGTCAGCCTCTCGGGCTCAAGCCGCGAGATCTGTACCGGCGCGCTCAAGATTTTTGACGGGAAGCAGCGCTATAACCTTGAATTTGTGGACAGGACCCCGACGGAACTGAGCAAACGGGAAAAAGATCTCGGCCTAAAAAGTGCTGTTCAGTGCCGTGTACTCTACAAGGAAGTGGCCGGGTTCAAGAAAAAGCCGCCGGAAAAGCAAAATCAGGGCCTCAAACGCCCGATCCTGATCACCTTTGCCCGCATTGGTGACGCCGGGCCGTGGGTCATGTCTGACGTTGTCGCAGAAACCCCCTTGGGAAAGGCCCGGATTGAGTTGAAATCCATGACCCACACGATAGGGTAGGACTGAAACTTTTCCGCCACAAAGGGTGAGGTTAACCATGCGTGTTTACAAACTGGCTGGATTGCTGATCGCGGCCTCGGTGTTAAGCGGCTGTGCCACCCTTGATGGTCTGGGCGGTCAATCGCCCAACCCGAATCTCGCCTATCTCAAAAGCTCGGCCCGGTTGCCGGGCACGGTCGTGATGCCGGGGATCCAGTACCGGGTACTGAAATCCGGCCCGGAAAAGGGTGAGCATCCCAAGCTGTCGGACGATGTGACCGTCCATTACGAAGGTCGCATGGTGAACGGCGAAGTGTTCGATTCGTCGTTCAAGCGCGGCACGCCCTCGACCTTTCCGCTGAAAAAGCTG
>JBKBWB010000287.1:0-2972 GCA_046289215.1 Asticcacaulis sp.
CCGCGCCTGTGGGGGGGCTGGGGACGGGTTAGCCGGGGGGGGGCGGGAGCAGCCTTTCGCTGGACGGTCATGGCTTTTTCCCCGCCCTTGTGGGCTTTGTGGCCGCTGCAAGCCTTGCACGCCTTGAGTTTTGCTGCCGCCTTTATTGGTGCGATCAAGCTCGTCGAGTCTTTGGCTCGCCCAGATCAGGCTTCCGCTGCCCAATCGCTCAGTTCGGCCTTATCGGCTGGCGTTCTGATTGGTCTGGCGACCTTGGCCTCAGGCCCTCTGTTTGCGGCCTTTGGCTCGGGAGGTTACCTGGCTATGGCAGGCATGGCTCTGGCGGGAACAGTTGGCACTGCTTGGATTCATAGGCATCAGCGACAAGCCAAAACCGAATGAACTCAGAGATTGGCGATGGCACGTGCCGAAAGGGCCTGATCAAAAGCGCGGGCTGCGGTCATGATCGCCTGCATCATCGCATCCGCCGCAAGAATACCCGAGGCCTGACCGTTATGGCCTTCCAGGCTGCGCGGGGCCCTTAAGCAACCGACTGGCAGGTCGGATGCCAGTCCATCATCCCCGGTCAGCAGGGCGTAGAGCATAAAATTGCTCAGGAACCGTCCGGCATCGGACGATGCGACACACGGAAGGCCGATTGCTTGAACGGCATTGACCAGAGCCATCACCGGGGCTGTGGTGCGGGCAAATGCAGGGCCAACAGGCTGAATCTTTTCTCCGGGCCAGCAAAAACCCGTTTCATCGGCCTTTTTGGCATTCACAAGGTTCTGGGCGCGCATCTCGACCCTGAACGGCCCGGTTTGTCGGGTATGGCCCACCATCAGCACGCCGTCGAAGGGGCCTTTTTCGTCCAAGGCGGCCCGCACATAGGTCGGCGCGTCGCGCCAGCGGGCCGGCGCCAGACAAGGAGTCAGGTGGTCACAGGCCATAGCCTCGATCTGGGCAAACACCTTGGGGATCAGATTGTAATGATCATCCGGCATCGGAGAGATCGCACAGAGGAGAAGCCGCTTTTGCCGATCCGGACTGGCCGAAATCGGGGTGGGGACGCTTGACAGGGGCGTGGGGCTCTCGGCCCGGTCTGTCGACGGCATCTTCTTCACTTGTGACGCTTGCATGACGCTTTTATTAACTACTGACTAATTTTCGCCCTGGGAAGGCTTTTTCGTCATCGCGGGCGAAGCGCCTATCCCCAGAGGTCGGCCTGAGGCGGAAAGATCACAGATCCGTCGTAAACCAAGCCCGGCTGACGATCTTGTTTCAATAGTAACGGGCCGTCCAAATCAATCACTTGCGCGTACTGAGCGAACAAAAAAGCTGGAGCCATGGCCAAGGATGTCCCAACCATACAACCCGCCATGACGGTCATGCCTAGGGATCGCGCTTGCCGCGTAAGAGCCATGGCCTCGGTCAGCCCACCTGACTTATCGAGCTTCACATTCAAAGCCTGATAGCGTCGGGATATAGACGCCAGTTCATACCGGGTATGCACGCTTTCGTCGGCACACAGGGGCACAGGCGTGTCCAGCCCTTCCAGTTCTGCATCCTCGGCGGCGGGCAGGGGCTGTTCCATCAGATCCACCCCAAGGCGGGCGCAGTCCGGCAAGATTCGGCGCAGGCTGTCGATATTCAGGCCTTCGTTCGCATCCACAATCAGGCGACTTTGCGGGGCATTGCGGCGGACGGCTTCGATCCGGTCCAAATCATCCGGGCCCCCGATCTTGAGCTTGAGTAGGGGCCGGAAAGCCGCCAAAGCCGCCTGTTGCCCCATGGCCTCGGGTGTATCGAGCGACAGGGTGTAGGCCGTCGTCAGGGGCTTAAGCGCCGCCAGCCCCGCCATCTGCCAGGCCGGGATGCCGGTTTGCTTGGCTTTAAGGTCCCAGAGGGCGCAATCCAGCACGTTGCGAGCCGCTCCGGCGGGCAAAAGACTTTGCAGGGCGGCGCAGTCTAGGCCGGCTTCGATCCGGTCTCGGACGGTTTCGATCTGCTCCAGCACCGAGGTCGGAGTCTCACCGTAGCGGCCATAGGGGACGGATTCTGCCTGTCCGGCTTGCCCTTCTTGGTGCAGGCGCACATGAATGACCCTTGCCTCGGTCTTTGCTCCGCGCGCAATGACAAACCGTCCGGCAATCGGCCAGGACTCTTCGGTCAGCTCAAGACGGACGGGGGGCATAGGGGGTAGCTCCGGCAAAATAACACCCCGGACCGAATGGGCCGGGGTGCTCTTTAAGCCAGATCATTGAGGGCGGTGTCTACCAGAAGGAAGATCCGCCCTGCATCACTGATGAGCAGTTGGCGCAGCCGGTCGCCGGTGGTGTCCACTCGCAGTACGGCCTCCAGCGTTCGCTCATTACTCTGGATGAAGGCTTCGGCCTGATCACGCAGGGTCCGATCGGTCATCATCCGCCGCGCCAGCCGCCGTATCGCTGCCGGGGCAACCCGGCGCACGGTAGCCCGGGCCCCGTCATCATCCCCGTCAAGGATCAGCTCGACGCAATCTTCGACCCGTGCCCGGTTCAACAGGGCATGAGGGTCAATACCCATTGCACTGATATCATTCAGGAAACGGGCGTCTGCCTCGAGGCTCTCACGCGGAGCCTCACGATCCGGATCTCGCGATGTTGCAGCCCGGTCTTCGGCCCTGCCTTCGAGCCCATTCAGCAGGTCGCGCCATGACCAGCCCTCTGCTGGGGCCTCGGGCTCTGGCGGGGCGGCCTCAACCGGGGCCATGCGCAAGCGTTGCTGGCGCGGGGCCGGATCGGCTGCGGGTTCGGGTCGCGCCGGTGTCGGTCTGGGCGACTCAGAACGCACGGGCTCTTGTCGAATCGACTCTGATCGCGCTTCTGAACGTGACCCTTCAGATCGACGTGCGTAGAGGCTGTTTCCGGATGCGGCTCGCCCAACAGGCGGTGGTGCGAGAGGCGGGTTGGGACGAACGGGTTCCGGCGCAACCGGGCGCGGTTCTTTGAATG
>JBKBWB010000288.1:0-2947 GCA_046289215.1 Asticcacaulis sp.
CCAGCACGCAGTCGTGCTCGATCGCACTGACGATCAGGGTGGTGATGTCCGGGTGCAGGGCCGCACTTTCAATCGCCAGAGCATTGGCTTCGGTGCCGCCGCTGGTGAAAACCACATCGGTGACCGACGCGCCGACCAGACGCGCGACCTGGCTGCGGGCGGTTTCCATCATCGACAGGGCTTTGCGGCCCGTCGCATGCACCGAGGCTGGATTGCCGCCAAGGCGCAAGGCCTCCAGGATCAGGGCCTCGGCTTCGGGCCGGATTGCCGAGGTAGCCGCGTGGTCGAGATAGATATTCTGGCTCATTCCGCAGCCCCAAACAGCGCTTCCGGCTGACGCAGCGACGGCTCTGCAACCCGTCTGGTGCTGCGGCTGATCACGTCGCGCAACGACACCAAAGCCAGATAATCGTGGATCGCCGCGCCAAGGTCTTCCCATAGGAAATGGGTCAAACAGCGCTCGCCCCCGCCCATACAGCCCTTGGGTGACCCATGCGAGGCACAGCGCGTGGCACGAATCGGCTCATCGACGGCGAGCACGATTTCGGCCACATAGGTCTTGTCGTCGGGCTTGGCCAATCGATAGCCGCCCCCCGGCCCGCGCGCACTGCGCACCAATCCGGCACGGCGCAGGCGCGCGAATAATTGCTCCAGATAGGACAGGGAAATTTGCTGCCGATCAGCAATATCGGCCAAGGCTATCGGCTTATCCGAGGCGTTCAGCGCCAGATCCGTCATCGCCATGACGGCATAGCGGCCTTTTGTGGACAGTCGCATGAGTTCCCCATCACAGCCTGCGTCTTTTTTATTCAGAAAAGACGCGCAAGGCCCGACGCTTGTGCTACAACCCGCGCCTTTCTGGAATGACGCGTACGGGCGGGAGATAGGAATTCCGACTATCCCAGTCAAGTATTATACGTCATCTCTATGACAAATCCTGTGGCTTGAGAACCAGTGGTAAGGGGATTGCGATGCCTGAGGTGATTTTGACCGGTGCAGCGGGCCGGATTGAAGGGCGCTACACGCCTGGCAAACGCGAAAACGCGCCGATTGCCCTGATCCTGCACCCCCACCCCAAGGCGGGTGGCCAGATGAACAATCCGGTGACGGTCCAGCTGTTCCACCTGTTCATGACGCGCGGCTTTTCGGTGCTGCGGTTCAATTTCCGGGGAGTCGGCAAGAGCCAGGGCGAATTCGATGCCGGGATCGGCGAGCTGGCCGATGCTGCCACGGCGCTGGACTGGCTTCAGGCGACCAATCCCTCAGCCGAGCAATGCTGGGTCGCGGGCTATTCGTTCGGGGCCTATATCGGCATGCAGTTGCTGATGCGTCGTCCGGAAACCGACGGCTTTATCTCGGTCTCACCCCCGACCAATATGTACGACTTCAGCTTCCTTGCCCCCTGCCCGGCGTCAGGCCTGTTCCTGCATGGCTCGGCCGACAGCGTGGTGCCGACCGCCGAAGTGGATCGGGTTGTGGCCAAGCTGCGCACCCAAAAGGGCATCATTATCGATCACGAACTTGTCGACGGGGCCTCACACTTCTGGGCCGATCAGGCCCAGCTCAAGGAAGTCGAAACCCGCGTGGGCAATTATCTCGACAAGCGCTTGGCCGAGCCGGTCAGCCGCTGATTGCCTTTAAAGCCGTCCCGTCAAGGTGCCGCCCGTTAAGGGCCCCTTGACGCCGGTCGTGCCGGGGAACGACAAGGGCAAGCCCCGGACACTGCGGGCCGCCAGATAGGCAAAGGCTTCGGCTTCCAGTGCATCCCCGCGCCAGCCGAGATCGTCGGCGCTGACGACCCGCACGCCCGCACAGGCGCTTTGCAACCCCGCAATCAGCACTGGGTTATGACGACCGCCCCCGGCGACGATCATCACGTCGGGCCGTACCGGCGCATGATCGAGCGAGCGGCTGACCGCGGCAACCGTGAAGGCAGCAAGGGTCGCCAAAGCATCGGCATCAGACAGATCCGCCACCCCATCCAGCGAAAAATCATAACGATCCAGCGACTTCGGCGGCACAGCCTCAAAATAGGGATGGGCCAGGTAAGCCGCGAGGCGATCCGAATGGATCTGGCCCCGTCGCGCCAATTGCCCATCCTGATCGAACCGCCCGAGCCCCCGCTGTTGCAACAGAAGATCCATCGGCCCATTGCCGGGTCCGGTATCGAACGCCAGAAGGCTGTCCGGCGGATCCCCGGCGGCGGGCATGAAGGTGATATTGGCCACCCCGCCGATATTGAGCACCGCCAGCGGCCCATCGATGCCAGAGGCTATGGCCCGGGCCCGGTGATAGATCGGGGCCAAAGGCGCGCCCTCGCCCCCTTCGGCCACGTCGCGTGTGCGAAAATCGCTGACGACCGGACGCCCCAAGGCGCGCGATAAGGCCTCGGCATCGATCAGCTGAACCGTGCGGCCAAGGCGCTCCGGCGTCGGGCGCTCATGCAGGACAGTCTGGCCGTGCACCCCAATCAGATCAATCATTGACAGATCAAGCCCATGTGTCGCCGCAAAGGCCCGAACCGCTTCGGCATGACAGGCGGCGACGACGGTGCGAGCCTCGGCAAAGATCGCCGGTTCCGGCGTCCCGCGCATCCAGTTCAGGGCCTGTTGGGTGGTCTCAAGCAACAAGGCGCGGGCCGCTTCAGGCCAGGGATACTCGCCCGCCGGTCCAAAGGCGGAGATCGTCTCACCATCGGTATCGAGTACCGCCATATCCAGCGCATCGAGCGAGGTGCCGGTCATAAACCCTAAAACTTTCATGACCCCAAAACCCTCATGCGCGGCCCACCAAGGCACAGGTCCGATTTTTCACCCGCCACCCCGGAAAAAAACATCCGATCAGGGATTGGGAAGGCGCGGAATATGCTGCTACATCCGCAGGGTAAAGTCTAATCCGCCTCCAAGCTTGAAGATCCCAATCCCATGACCGACATGACCCTGCGCTC
>JBKBWB010000289.1:0-2943 GCA_046289215.1 Asticcacaulis sp.
GAATGAGATCGACCTCGGGGGCACAGGCGGCTTGAGCAAAATCATGAGCGGCCAAACCGATCCGCCGTTCGGGTGGGGGCAGGCCCAGGGCGGCACGCATCGGCCGCGATAGGAACGGATCGACCGGGGCGGCCGCGGGCCAGACCCCTTCTTCGAGACCCGCCAAAATGATGCGGTCAGCCTGTACGAGGCGCGCTTCGATGGTCCCGAGAATGCTGATCTGGGGATGAGTCGCGCCGCCGGTACGCACGGTCGCCCCCGACAGCATCCGCGCCACCACCGCCGTAAAACCGGCCGGAGTGACATTGGGCAAGTCATGAGAGAGGGACAACCAGTCTGCCAGCAAACTGGCCGCCAGCTCTCCGCCCGCCCCGGCCCACAGGCCCCCCGTCTGGTCGGACGCCGGTCCGGTGCGGGCCACCGCTTCCAGCACGGTGACAAGATGGGTCAAGGCCGCGACCAGATCCTGATCGGGACGAAAGGCGGCGGCGAAATCCTGGATGCACTGTCCGAAGCTTTCGGCCAGAGCCCGCGCCTCGCTGTAGCGATCCAGCCGTTTGAGCAAGGCCGCGAGACTCTGGCACCGTGGCCCGCGCAGGGCCTCACGCTCCAGTGTCCCGATCAGCGGTTTGAGCGTTTCGGCATCATGCCCCATTCGGAACAGAGGATGTTTGACCACCGCCAGCCATAAGACCGGATTGAGCGGATCCTCAGCCAACTCGGCCACCGCCATCAATAGGCGACCGGTGGGATAGCCCAGCAGCGGCGTCCCGGCCGAGGAGTCCGGCACGATCCCCCAACGGCTCAGGCGCGCCCGCACCCGCCGAGCCAGAGCCGGATCGGGGGTGATCAGGGCGGCGGAACCCTGTCCTTGCTCAAGGCTTTCACGCAGGAGGATGGCGGCGGTCATGGCGGCCTCATCTTCGTGCCGCACCGTCAGGGCTCTGAGCCCCTCAAACCCGATCCGCAGCGTGTCACCGTCAGGTGTTTCCGCCCGCAGCTTGTCGATCTGGTCACGCCAATCGGCCGTGGCCTCGGCGGGACGCAGCGCTTCCTGCACGATCCGGCGACGCGCCCGTTCCGCCGGAGTCGACAAACGCCGCGATGGCCATAGGCGAACGCTGGCACGCTCGATCCCGTGACGGTCGAGCAAGCGCTTCATCGCCCCTTGAGGGTGGCTTTCCCCGACCAGATCCCAGGCGCTTTCGGCCAGCCCCTGATCGAGGCCCGGAAGCACTACCGCCCCCATGGGGGCAGCGGCAACCACGGCCAGCAGGTCGGCGGTTGCCGGGGCCGTCCCGGTAGATCCCGCTGCAATTACGGGATGGGCGGGGGGATTATTGCGCCATTGCTCGGCCAGTCGCTCCAGAAGGACAACCCGTCGCCGGGTCGGGTCCATCCGCCCCATTTGCGCCAGCGTCTGCGGCCAGAGCTTCAGGGCAATGGCCAGAAACGCCGCCGATTGCCGCCAATGACGGGCATAGTCCGCCTCAACTAGCGACTCGAGCTTTTCAGCATCGCTGACGCCCTCAATGGCGGCGGATTCGAGAAAGCCCGCCAGGGCCTCGGCCAGCTCCAACGCCCGGGGGGTATCACCGCCCAAGGCCGGATCCTGTTTGAGAATCAGCCGGGCCAGGATCAGCTGGCGCTCCAACGGCGAAACTGGCGGTGGCAGATCCAGCACCAGATCGCCGGGTTCAAACGGCGGCTCACCGACTTCCAGATCGCCGACGGCGCGGATCTGGGGCAAGAGCATGGGCTTGCTGTGGGTGACACTCAAAAACCCTTGCGCCACTGCCCGCGCCGCGCGGCGCGTGGGGGTCAGGATCAAGACCTCCGACAAGGCCTCTGGGCCAGCGGGCAAGAGGGCCTCACACAGGCCTGCTGCCAGATCCTCGGCAAAGGGCCGTCCCGCCGCGAGGGTGAACCAGCGCGGCCCCGGATGGGCAAAGATCCCAAGAGGGGGCAAGTTTGGGCTAGGGGTCGGGAACACAGACGCGGTCATGTCACCTCCGGGCGCAGAGCCCTCTGAGTGCTCACCCTCGGCGCGCCCGTCAAGCGCGTATCCGTTCCGAGGCTCGCTTATCCCCCGATGGGCTTCAGGTCCGCAAGGCGTGCTTCGGCGGCATCGCGGGCCACAGGGTCGCCGACATGCATCCAGAACCCGTCGAGCACGACACCCCAGGCCCGCCCATTGGCCGCCTGCTGACGCCACAAATCGGCGAGCGACCAAGGGGCCTCGGGCCGCCCGATCAGAGTCTGGGGCTTGAGGATATGCACGCCCATATGGGCATAGGCGGCGGTCGGTGCCGCCCCCCGGAAGGTGAGCTCCCCGGTTTTGGGGTCATAAACATCCGGCGTCAGGTGAAAATCACCGGCCCCGTCATAGCCCAGGCACTGGCTGACCGGGGCGACGAGCATCAGACTGTCCATGCGGTTCGGATCCCAAGCTGCACGCACAGCCGCAAGGGCGGGTTGATGTTCCGTCCACAGACTATCGATATTGGCAACCCAGATGGGATCTTCACCCAGCAACGGCAAAGCCCGAACCAATCCGCCGCCGGTCTCGAGCAACTCTTCGCGCTCATCGGAGATCACGATCTCAAGATCCGTGCGCTCCTTGAGATGGGCCTCCAGCGCATCGGCAAAATAGTGGACATTGACGATGGCCTTGCGCACGCCCACGGCGATCAGCCGGTCTAGCATGTGATCGATCAGCGTCCGCCCGGCCACCGTCACCAGCGCCTTGGGCCGGTCATTGGTCAGGGGCCGCATGCGGGTTCCGAGCCCGGCGGCCAGCACCATGGCGGTTTGAGGGCCGCTGTTACTGAGCGTCTGCGTCATCACGCCCCCATTCGGTCGGGTACGACCGCTTCAAACCAATCGCGCAGGTCCTCAAGACCCGGCGTCTCTAGGTTTCGGACAATATAGCCCCACATGCGC
>JBKBWB010000290.1:0-2932 GCA_046289215.1 Asticcacaulis sp.
CAAGCAGGGCATGCAATTCAAGCTTGGCGCGAAGGTGACCGGGGCCAAGGCGGGCAGCAAGGGCGTCGAACTCACGCTGGAGCCGGCTAAGGGCGGTGCCGCTGAAACCCTCAACGCCGAAGTGGTACTGCTTGCCATCGGGCGTCGGCCTTTTACCCAGGGGCTAGGCCTCGACAGCGTCGGGATCACCCCCGATGCGCGCGGCTTTATCGCCACCGATCATTTCCGCACGTCGGCACCGGGTGTGTGGGCGATCGGCGATGTGATCCATGGCCCGATGTTGGCCCATAAGGCCGAAGAAGATGCGGTGGCCTGTATCGAGCTGATGGCGGGCAAGGCGGGTCACGTTGACTACAATCTGGTGCCGAGCGTCGTCTATACCTTCCCGGAAGTGGCCTGGGTGGGTCAGACCGAGGAGCAGCTCAAAGCCGCCGGTGTGGCTTACAAAACGGGCAAGTTCCCGTTCATGGCCAACAGCCGCGCCAAGATCAATCACGAGACCGATGGCTTTGTGAAGTTCCTGGCCGACGCCAAGACCGATCGGGTTCTGGGCGTGCACATGATGGGGCCGCAAGTCGGGGAAATGATCGGCGAAGCCGCGGTCCTGATGGCCTTTGGCGGGGCCTCCGAGGATCTGGCCCGGACCTGTCACCCGCACCCGACCCGCTCCGAAGCCGTCCGTCAGGCGGCCATGGGCGTTGAAGGCTGGACCATGCAGGCTTAAGATCCCTTTGGCCCATTTGTGAAATGCGACACCCTCCGCTTGCGGGGGGTGTTTGCGTTTAAGTCCCCTTCGGATGGGCCTGGCTATAGGCCTCCATCAGCCGGGCCACATCGACGTCGGTATATTTTTGCGTGGTCGAGAGGCTGGCGTGTCCGAGCAGATCCTGAATTGAGCGCAAATCCGCCCCGGCCCCCAGAAGGTGGGTCGCAAAGGAGTGTCGCAAGGCGTGAGGCGTCGCACTTTCCGGCAGGCCCATACGACCTCGCAGGATTCGCACGCGGGCCTGAACGTGGCTTGCGGACAAGGGGCCGCCGCGCTTGGCCCGAAATATGGGATCGTCCGGCGCCAGAACGTAGGGCAAATGGTCAAGATAGGCCTGCATGGCTGTTCGTACCGGGGCAATCACCGGCACGATCCGGGTCTTGTTGCCCTTGCCCGTAATGCGCAGGGTTTCCCCAAGCGGTACATCGGCCCGCGTTAGTGACAGGCCCTCTGAAATACGCAAACCACAGCCATAAAGCAGGGTCAAAATCGCGGCATCGCGCGCGGCCTCCCACGGATCCCGGTCCGGGTCGGTTGCCGCATCTTCGAGCAGGCCCGCAGCCTGATCGGGATTGATCGGGCGCGGAAGGGTTGGCGAAAGGCGCGGCCCGCGCACCAAACCGATCTGGGCATTGGGACAATCGCGCCGATGGTCCAGCCAGCGATGAAAGGTGCGGACCGCTGACAGGGACAAAGACACTGTCCGGGCCGACAAGGGTGGATCCTGTCTGCGCAGGCGCGCCAGCCAGGCCCTCACATCGGCGGCCTGAACAGAGGCGAGGGTTTGAAGATCTACGGCTTGGCCGAAATGTCCCTGAAGAAAGGCCAGATAGCTGCTGACTGCGCGGTCATAGGCATCAAGCGTTTTGGGCGAGGCCCGGCGTTCGTTGGTGAGATAATCCAGCCAGTCGCGGCGCAGCCGGGCGGCATCGGTCATGATCTAAAGTACCGGCCAGCGCTCAGCGGTGCGTTCCACCACCCGGGCCAGAAACGCTACCAACTCGGCCCCCATGTCTGGGGTGAAGCCTTCGGGGTCGCTGGAGCCAAAAGCGGCAATTGCTGGACGCTGATCGCGCCACAGGCACAGGCGGATGGCGGCCGCGCTTTGAATATGCCGCGCATCTTCGTCAAACAGGGCGGTGCAAACCACATCTGGTCCAAGTCGTGCCAGGGTCATGTCACCGAGGATATAGTCGACCCCGCCGTCTTCGAGCGTATTCCAGCCCATCGGCACCGAGCCCGTACATTCGAGGGCGATGACCGCCCGCACAAGACCAAAGCGGGTCTTGGCGGCATGATCGAGGCGCCGGGCGAGGTCGGTGTGATTGCGGCTTTCCAGCAGGTCGAGCACCGCGGCATGGGCCTCGGCCTGAGCTTTGAAATTGGCTACAGCGGTCTGTTCGATCAAACGACGGGCTTTGCGCTCGCGCTTGGCCACCCGCTCCAGCTTGGCGAGCGCGGCCGGTCCAAACTCGACGAGATTTTCCGGAACCGCCTTGAGCCCGAGGCCGGATAGCAGGGACTCATCTGCCCGCAGCAGTTCCGCATTGCGGATCAGCCATTGGCGAATCACGGGCCATTCGGCGCTGTCCGCCTCCCAGGCCGCCAGTGCCGAAGCGTCTTGCAAAGCAGGGTCCAGAACATCTGACGAGTGCATGGGACCATCTTCCATGGCTGATCACAGACTCCAAGTCGGTTTTAGCGTTAATCTGCGCCGATTTCTGTCTTTTTTGCGGATAACCGCTTTTCGTGTCACCGTTTTCCCGTGGCGCGGGATGCGCACTCTCGACCTTCGCCTGAAAATTTGACACCACAGGGTATGGCCCCTTTGGAACCTCAGGATAGAGCGCACGTGGCAACGGCCCAGATCGCGGCCGTTCTGCTGCCCTTGCCCTTGCCCGAGGCGTTTGATTACCGGGTTCCGGACGATCTGGCGCTGGCCCCCGGCGATCATGTGCGGGTTCCGCTCGGACCCCGGGATATGCGGGGCGTGGTGATCCGGGTTCGGCCGCTATCACCGGAAGATAAGGACCGGCGTCTAAAGCCGGTTCGGGCGCGGATCGAGGATCCGCCGCTCCCGGCAGAAAGCCTGGCGTTTCTCGACTGGGTGGCACGCTGGACACTCGCCCCGCCGGGACAGGTGCTGCTGGGGATGTTGGCGGGCTT
>JBKBWB010000291.1:0-2927 GCA_046289215.1 Asticcacaulis sp.
AGGTTAACGCCCGCGAGGGGCGAATTGCGCCCCGGGGAGGCCCGTCATGCGCTTTGCTCGATACTTTTCGGCAACGGAAACTGAGGCACCGCGCCTCACCGCGACAGGCGAGCCCTTTGATACCGCCCCGTCACGGCTTTGGACCGCGCCCGTTCGTGAGCCGCGCTGGCTTGAGCGCGTAAACGGCATGGATACGGTGCTGGCGCCCCGTGACTGGCCCCTGACCCGCATTGAAGCCTGGCGCGACTGGGCCGCCGGTCTGGACCCGGACCTGTGGCCGCGCGATCTGCTTTCGGCGCTGGAGCGCCCGCTGGATGCGGGCCTGTTGTGCGGCGGTCCGGATCTCTATGCCCGCCAGACTGCCGCCTTTGCCTTTGCCGCCGGTTATGTTGAGACCGAGGCCGACGCTGTCGTGCTGGCCGAAGAGCTGATCGCCACCATAGCGTTGGGGCTGGCCGCTCCGGCTAACTTTAGCCACCCAAGTGACACATCAGACCTGATTTTCGCTGCTGACCTTGATGGCCAGCTACAGATTCAACGGCTTGCCGCCCAAGCCCAGGCGGAAGCTGTGCGCGAGCAAGCGGTCATCGCCATGCAGGCCCGGCTTAAGGCCGTTTCCGAAGCCGTTCTCCGTTGTACGGGCGACAATCAGGCCTGTGCCGATCCGGCCCAAAATGCCGCCCTGAACCGGGCCGCCCGCGCCGCACGCGAGGCCGGGGCCAGTGACGGCCTGATCCGTCAGGCTATCCTCGAAGCCCATGCCGATCAAAGCCCATCAGAGGCCCAGTGGGATCTGGACCTTGTGGCAACCCCTCCGGCAACGGTCTTGGCCTGCCTGCCTCGGGATCTGGTGGCCGCGGGTACGCCCGAGACGCGGCTTTTGGCCCTGAGCGCCCTCAAGGGGCTTAACGTGCGTGTCGGCTTTACCCCGCGCGATACCGAAGCCATGGCCCGCCACAGTCAGGCTCCGAAAGCGGCGCTGAATGTCAGCGGATTTGATTTCGAGGACGGGTTCGATGCGGACGGCTTTGTGCGGCTTGTCCAGCTCTGGACATTGGCCCTTGAGTGCCAGGCCCTCGCCCGTTCGCATGCCCCGGCCCGGGCGTTCAACCCGATCCAACTGACGTTGGCCGGGGTTGGCGATCACCTTCTGAGCCAGACTCTCGCCTATGGGTTGAGCAAAGGTCAAAGCCGAGCCAGCACCCTGATGGCCCTGATGCAGGCGGAGGCGCTAAGCGTTTCCCAGACCCTTGCGCGCATACGCCAGCCCTATGAGGCTTTCCGCCAAGATCCGGCCCATGAGATTGATACCCTTGGCGATCTTCTGCGTGCTCGCATTGAACAAGCCCGGCTTCTGGGTGAGACCGATCCGCTGGCCCTGCGGGCCGCAGAGGCCTTTGAGCGGGTCCTGTCGTGCCTTGATCAGGACGGCCTTCGCCATGCCGAAGTGACGGGCCAGTTTGATGATCCGGAACTGGGCTTACGGCTAGGTCAACGTCTGGGGGCGCAACCGGCTCAAGGCATTATCAGCGCCATGGAAACCCATGACGGCCATACGGTCCCGGTGCTCGACACCCCGGCCCGCACCGCCCTTGTGGCGCTCGAAGAAGACCTCGATGCGGTCCGTCTGACGCTTTTGGGTCATCGCAGCCTGGCTCAGGCCCCGGGCATCTCGCATGCGGACCTCAAGGCCAAGGGCCTGTCCGATTTTGAGATCGGCAATGTTGAAATGGCTTTGATCGGGGCGCGGTCCCTGACCGAAGCCTTCAGCCTCCAGACCCTCGGCGCAGACTTCCTGCAGGACATCGCCGGTCTGAGTGATGAACAGCTCGAAGATCCGTTCCTGAATGTGCTCGAAGCCCTGGGATTTGGCCCGGAGGCCATCGCCCAAGCCGAAGCCTTTGCGCTGGGGACCCCGGACATCCTGTCTTGCGAGGCCTTGTCGGCCACGGCCCGCACCTTGCTGGCGGTTCCGGATACGGGTCAGCAGCAGTTGATGCGGCTGGCGCTTGAGGCCTTCTGCTGCACGCCCGCGATCCTGTCTGACACCCTGGCCTGGGATACCCGCTCTGACCAGATCATGCGCCATGCGGTCAGTTCGGCGCAGCTGGGCCTACGCAGCCTGTGTCTGGTGCGCGACCCGGCCCCGGCGGATTTCAGTCTGAACCTGCCTGCCCTCAGCCCTTCGGCCCCGGCGGATACCCTCAAGGCTGCCCGGACCGTCGAAAAGGTGGTTGAAAAAATCGTCGAAGTCGATCGCACCCGCCGCAAGCTGCCGGATCGCCGCAAGGGCTATATCCAGAAGGCCTCGGTGGGGGGGCACAAGGTCTATCTGCACACCGGCGAGTACGAAGAAGGCAATCTAGGCGAGATCTTCATCGACATGCACAAGGAAGGCGCCGCCTTCCGCTCGCTGATGAACAATTTCGCCATCGCGGTCTCGATCGGCCTGCAATATGGCGTACCGCTGGATGAATTTGTTGATGCCTTTGTCTTTACCAGTTTTGAGCCCGCAGGGGCGGTTACGGGCAATGACAGTATCCGTTCGGCCACATCGATCCTGGACTATGTGTTCCGGGAGCTGGCGGTGTCCTATCTTGACCGCACGGACCTGGCCAATGGCGACCCGGCGGGGCTGAACCCCGACGGCTTGCGCAGCGGCATCGCCGAGGATGCCCCGGTTCCGGGATCAAAACTGATCTCCAAGGGCTTTGCCCGAGGCAGCACAGCGGACAATCTGATCGTGGTCCCCTTTGGCCAAAAACGCGACAGCGCCGATCCGGATAAGGGACCGCGCGTATCCGAGGCCGATGTCTGTCCGGGGTGCGGCTCGACCAGCTATGTGACCACCGGCAGCCATCATCTGTGTCTGACCTGCGGCCACCGCGAGGACCTGACGGGTCAGGACATGACCGGCTAAGCGCTGG
>JBKBWB010000292.1:0-2925 GCA_046289215.1 Asticcacaulis sp.
CATGCCCTTGTGGCCCTTCGAGGGTCGAACGCACCGCCGCCAGTTCAGCGATATCCGAGGTCAGGGCATCGCATCTTTCCTGAGCATAGGCCTCACGCGCCTGCGCTTCGGTCTGGACCGGCACAGGATCATAGTTCAGAGCGTTGGCCGTAAAATAATCCTGAACATTCAGGGCCGAGGTCGATCCCGTCAATACACAGATCCGCGCCCCACCCAGTTCTGTCGCACTGGTCAGGTTCAAGGATCGGCGCACCAGGAAACCTTGGCCGTCGTAATAATTCACCCCGGCAAAATCGACGCCTTCGGTCACATCCCGGCTGAAAGAACTGCTGGTATTACGCCACAAGACATCGACACGCCCGGCTTTGAGCGCGGAAATCCTGTCCTTTGAGGCCAAAGGCACATAGACCACGCGGTCAGGATCCCCAAAGATCGCGGCAGCAGTTGCCCGGCAGAAATCCACATCAAAACCGGTCCAGCGGCCCCGGTTATCCGGAAACGCAAAACCAATCTGGCCGGTGTTGACCCCGCAACGCAACTTGCCGCGTGCTCGAACGGCCTTAAGGGTCGCACTGCGTGACGGACCGTTGCTGACTTTTTCAGATCCGCCGCCCTCTCCCGTCGGCTCAACGGCCGGGGTTTTCGCCGCAGGTTGGCATCCCGCCACCAAAACAGCACAGGTCAGGCTCAACAGGGCGGCGAAACGCGACGTCAGGACCCGTAGCTTGGGGGGCGTACCAAAAGCTTGGGAAAACCTGACCATCCGGGCAACCTGAACTCATCTGAACTGCCAGCTAACCATAGCAAAGCCTTGTCGGGCATGCACGAATCAATTCCGGTGCCGCTCAGAAAATGCACAAATTGTCGGGATTAAGTTATGGCGACGCCTGCTGGATTCGAACCAGCGACCGTCTGCTTAGAAGGCAGATGCTCTATCCAACTGAGCTAAGGCGCCGTCGCCCGGACGTCAGTGCGTCCAGGGTTGTTTACGGTAGGTCGAGAAATTGTCGGCATAGGCCTTGAGGATCCGGGCCGGTTGTTGCGGCTCGACCAGGCGGAAGGCAATCCCGTGGGCCTCAGCATAGGCAATCGCCTGAGCCTGGGTATCAAATGTCAGTCGGACCTGGGCATTCATGTCCGAAGAGCTGGACCAGCCCATCAACGGATCCGGCATACGGGCCGAAGCCGGGACAAATTCCAGCGTCCAGTCCTTGGTCTTGCCCCGACCGGACTGCATGGCGGTCTTGGCGGGTTTGTAAATGCGGGCAAACATGGACCAACTCCCGACTAGCCAATTCAGAACACCGATGGTCGGAGCGACAGGATTCGAACCTGCGACCTGCTGCACCCAAAACAGCTGCGCTACCAGGCTGCGCTACACTCCGGCCAGCGGTGAAGAACAACCCCTTGCCACGTTGATCCGCAGACTGCAACGGATCGACCGCGAAAATCAGTGGGCATTTCCAAAGAACGGGTGACGGACGGTGTCTCCGGGCATGATTCCGAGCTCTGCGGCCTGCCCGCCATTGATTTCCAATACGCCCTTGGCCGGAACAATCGATGAAAGCGGCGTTTCATCGAGCGGCTTGGCGTTGCGGGCAATCGAAACGATTCGGCCCTTATCATCGAGGTAGATTATATCGAGCGAGATCAGCGTATTGCGCATCCAGAAACTGCGCATAGCCATGCCTTCGAACTGAAAGAGCATACCCGTATCCCGCGCCAAGCGTTCACGGTTCATCAGGCCCAATTGGCGTTCCGGCTCTTCGTCGGCAATCTCGACCTTAAACGTATGAGACTTGCCTGAGGCCGTGACGACTGTCACCGTTTCCGACGCCTCTGGCCGAGCATCAGACGATGCCGCACAGGCCGTGACAACGGGAGTCAATAGAACCACCAACGCCAAAGCCAGGCTCCGAACACCCTGACCTGCCCGTTTCCTTAGCGCCGCAAAAAAAGCAAACATCGGCTTCCTCCCACCTCTAACCTGCATCTACCCTATCGGGATACGATAACAACAAAAAGACCCGCCGGAGCGGGTCCATTTTCTTTCTGTGGCGCGCCTGAGATCAAGCGTAACTTTTGACCGGCTGGATTTCAGCAACCACGAGGCCTTTGGGGCCCTCAGCGAAGCGGACCATCACGTCTTCACCCTGCTGCAAGTCTTCAAGCCCGCAGCGGCGCAGGGTTTCGATATGGACAAAGATATCCGCCGTCTCGCCCGGACGGACCACAAAGCCATACCCCTTGGTGCGGTTGAACCACTTGACCTTAGCCGGTTCAAGCGGCCCGATCGGTCCAGTGGCCCGGCGGTTCGCAATGCTGCTGCTGCGCTCAAAGCCACTGTGGCCACCTGTGGCCTGATAGTTGGGCTGGGACCCAAAGTCCCTACGCGCGCCGTCAAACTCGCGCTGGCGCGGTGCGGGGGCCGTACATTCGCTTTCATCAAGGCTATCGATGGCGATCACTTGCCAGCCCTTGGGGCGGCGCGCCACATCGCAGGAGATACGCGCCCCTTCGAGTGCAGCCTCCTTGCCAATGTCGCGTAGACTGGAGGCATGCAACAACACGTCGCGCATGTCCGTCAGGGACGGGTCGTCCGGAACAATAAAGCCGTAGCCTTTTCCGGGATCAAACCACTTAATCCGACCCCCGATCCGTACATTATCCTGGACCGGATCCTGTCCTTCGTAATCAAAGCCCACCATTAACCCCTCTCGCCTGCCTCCTTCATGCGTTCTCCCGCCCTGCGACCATAACACGGTTATCACGGGGCGCAAAAAGTAAGCCGTAAGAATTTCGCACATTTGGCGAAAACTGGATAGTCAGGATTGAAGGTGTAGAGGGCTCGCACGTCACAAGACCGTTGCAAAGCGCGCAAAAAGGCACACTTACAGCTGGCAAGGGAATTTTTTCAGCAAGTTC
>JBKBWB010000293.1:0-2921 GCA_046289215.1 Asticcacaulis sp.
ATGTGGCCCTCCTCAAACAAGGCCGCGCCAGAGCGCCCATCCAGATACCAGCTGCAATCGAGCACCTGTGGCGGCACGTCACCAAGCAAGGCCGCCAGAAGCGCTTCGGCGGTCATCAGACTCAAGGCGGGCGAAGAGGTCTCAGTCATGTGCGCTTGATCCGGGGCTTGAGGCAATCCGTAAAACCCACAAACCATAGCCCGGAGAGCTTTCATGTCGCAAACCCCCGCCGCCGCTTCGCCGGTTTTGATCTTTGGTGCCTGTGGGGGGATTGGCGAGGCCACGGCCCGGCGCCTGATCGCATCGGGCCAACCGGTTCACCTGTGTGGCCGCAACGCCGAAGCGCTGGAAACCTTGTCCCGCACGCTTTTGGGCGCGCCCTGGTCGGTTTGTGATGTGCTGGACAGCGACCAGATTGCGTCGGCTGTGACCGCTGCGGGGCCGAGCCTAGCCGGTCTCGTCTATGCGGTCGGCTCGATTGATTTAGGATCGCTCGCCCGTCTAAACCGCCAGGCCTTTTTGACGGCGTTTGATCTCAATACTGTGGGGGCCGCTGAGGCCGTGCGTCTGGCGCTTCCGGCGCTGAAGGCGGCGGGCGGTTCCGTGGTGCTTTATTCCAGCGTCGCCGTGGGCCAGGGCTTCCCCAACCATGCCGTGGTCGCGGCCGCAAAGGGCGCCATTGAGGGCCTGACCCGCTCACTGGCGACGGATCTGGCGCCCCACGTGCGGGTCAATACGATCGCGCCGTCCCTGACCGAAACCCCTCTGGCAGCGCCGTTATTGTCGAACTCAAAGATGGCCGAGGCCTTGGCCCAGTCTCATCCGCTCGGGCGTCTGGGCCGCGCCGACGATGTGGCGGCCCTGACGGCGTTTTTGCTGTCCGAAGAGGCCAGTTGGATCACCGGCCAGATCATCGGAGTCGATGGTGGACGCGCTGCGGTCAAGGGCCGGGGATAATCCGACCTGCGTCCACACGTCCACCGTTATGAACGTCTTGAAGGCCGTCTCTTACGAGGCGGCCTTCAGGCTTTCGAGCGCGCGTAAGGCCCGGTCGCGTCCGGCATCGCAGGCAATCAGGGGCGCGGGATAGTCGCCCACGCCCGAACGCTGAAACAGGCTAAGGTTCGAGGGGTCGTGGATGTCGGGGGTCTTGAGTGGTTTCAGCTCGGGCACCCACTGGCGGATATAGTGGCCTTCGGGGTCGAACTTCTGGCCCTGGGTGATCGGGTTGAAGATCCGGAAGTAGGGGGCAGCATCGGCTCCGCATCCGGCCACCCATTGCCAGCTGGCCGGATTATTGGCCGGACAGGCATCCACCAATGTATCCCAAAACCAGGCCTCGCCGTCTTGCCAGGGGATCAGCAGATGCTTGACCAGCACCGAGGCCACCACCATCCGTACGCGGTTATGCATCCAGCCCGTAACCCACAGCTGGCGCATGCCCGCATCGACAAAGCTGTAGCCCGTACGGCCCCGGCACCAGGCCTCAAGGGCGTCTGCATCCGGCTGCCAGGGGAAGGCGGCATATTCCGGCTTGAACGGTTCGGAGGACAAGGCTGGATGGATGTGCAGCAGATTATAGGCAAATTCGCGCCAATAGACTTCGCTGATCAGCTTGTCGGCGGCGGCATCGGTGGCGCGGCCCTCACGGGCGGCTTCAAGGGCGGCCCGCAGCACGGTCCAGGGGCTCACCTCGCCAAAGCGCAGGTACGGGGACAGGCGTGAGGTGATGTCGAGGTCGGCCCGGTCGCGGTGGTCTTTGTATTGCGCAAGATCCGACTGGCAAAAGGCCTTGAGCCGCGCCAACGCGCCAGCCTCGCCCGGTTGCCAGATCGAAAACCCGCCCGACCAGTCGGGGCGGGTCGGATGAAAGCCGAGATCATCGATCACGAGGCTTTGCGGCCATCTGGCCGGGGCGATCAGGTGCTTTGGGGCTGGTAGGGGATCGGGCCAGACCAGTTGCGCCCGCAGCGCCCGGGCAAAGGGGGAATAGACCTTATAGGGGGTGTCGCTGCCGGTTCGAACCGAGCCCGGCTGATGCACCAGGGTCGTGTTAAACACCCGCAGCTGGACCTTGAGTGCCCGCAATCGGGCCTCGATCCGCCCATGCAGGGGCGACAGCGCCGGATCATGGGGATCCGAACAGATCACCGTCTGGGCCCCCGTTTCGGCGATCAGAGATTCGAGATGCGCAAGCGTGTCTCCCGCTCGCACGATCAGTCGCGATCCTCGGTTTTGCAGGTCCTGGTCGAGGGCTTTGAGCGACTTATCCAGCCACCAACGCGACGCTGCTCCGGGGGGCCGGGTGCCGGACCGCTCGTCGTGGATAAACACCGGGATCACCGCGCCGCCGGACCGGGCTGCCCAATCGACACCGGGATGATCGCCAAGGCGTAGGTCCGCCCGAAACCAGAGCAGAACAGGGGCAGCAGCAGGCGCAGGACTGGACATATTTTTGGAATTCCCGTGTCAAAACTCTTGCGCCGGGCCGGAAGGCGCGACACTTCTACGCCAAGACCCCCGGATCGGTTTGGGGGTGGTGCAGGAGTTCATGGTGACCGTTCTTTCCTCAGATGCTCAGCCGGTTCAACCCAATGCCGTGATCACGGTCCAGGCACCGTCGGGCCAGCCGGTGCATATTGGCGGTGGCCGAACCCTCGCTCTGATCGCGGGGCCGTGCCAGATGGAAAGCCGCCAGCATGCGCTGGAAACCGCGTCTGCCCTCAAGGCGATCGCCGAACGCCTGGGTGTCGGCCTGATCTACAAGACCTCGTTTGACAAGGCCAACCGCACCTCGGCCACGGCGGCGCGCGGGATGGGGATGAAAGCCGCTCTGCCGGTGTTTGCGGAAATCCGCGAGAGCCTGGGCCTTCCGACCCTGACCGATGTGCACGAAATCGATCATTGCGCGGCCGTGGCCG
>JBKBWB010000294.1:0-2910 GCA_046289215.1 Asticcacaulis sp.
GACAAGATCGAACGGCGTCTTTTTCAGCGCCTCAAGGATATAGCGCAGCGAGGTTTCTGCGGCGAGCTGGACCGGGGCAAGCGAGACCCCCATGCGGGCGGCGCGACCCCGCACCTGATCCACCGCTTCTTCGCCAGAGATGTAGGCAACCTTGGCCCCTTGCAGGGCGGCCTGCGCCGTGACCTGAAGCAGCAGGGTCGATTTGCCGACGCCCGGATCCCCGGCCAGCAACAGCGCCGAGCCCGGAACGATGCCGCCGCCGCACACCCGGTCGAATTCACTGATGCTGGTTTTCAGACGGACAGGTTCGGCACTCGCGCTTTCCAGGGTTTCGAATACCAAGCCGCGCTGGCGGGCCGACACCTTGGCTGGGGCGAGGGCCCCCGGATGGGCCGAGACCGCTTCTTCGACCAGTGTATTCCAGGCCCCACACGCTGGGCATTGTCCGGCCCATTTAGGCTGAACGGCGCCGCAAGCCTGACAGGCAAAGATACTGCTGGGTTTGGCCATGGGCGGACTCCGCAACCGTCCGGGTGATTCTTTGAACCGGAACGCGACACTGACTTGTCACAAATTTTATGCTGCGTCACTGGACCCGCCGCTGAGATGGTCTACATCAGGACGCGATCCGTATTTTCGCTGTCCGCCCTTCAGGTCCTTCCATGTCAACTGTTGATCCCGCCACGCCGTCCGGTTCATCCTCTGCACTACTCGGCTTTGTTCCGGGTCTGCTGATCCGACCGGCTCAGACCTGGGACAAGATCCGTGCGGGCGTCGATCGGGGCCAGATCCGCCCGACAGGTTTGTTGGTCTCCTTTGTGCTGATCCTTGCGGCGGTGACGCCATTGGCCAAGCTGGTGGGCAGTCCCGCGACCTATTGGCCCCAGACCCTCGCGCCGTTTGGCCTGTTGGGCCATACCGGCCTGACCCAACTCTTGCTGACCTTCGTCCAGTCGGTCGCGGGCTATTTTGTCATGGCCTATACCCTCGACATGTTCGCCAAGCGCTTTGGCGGAACCCCCGGCCGGGCTCAGGCCTTTGCCTTGTCCGCCTTTTCCGGGACCGCCTATTGGTTGGCGGGTATTTTTTATGCGATTCCGGGCTTGAGTTGGCTGGGGGTGGTTGGGCTCTACAGCCTTTGGCTCCTCTACACTGGGGCCGGGCCGATGATGGGGATCGCGCGCGAAAAGACGCCGAAATATCTGCTGGTCGTGTTGCTCGTCAGCCTGTTGGTCCAGCTCATTTTGACCATCTTGGTGGCGGGCGTCTTCAGTGCTGGCGGGGTTGTCGGCAATGCCGCCAATCTGGCCTATGATGTCGGCAAGGGGCTCTGATCAGGCTTCTTCGATCAGGCGGGGCAGGCGTGGCGACAACCGGGTCAACAGCTCATAGGCCAAGGTTCCGCAATCGTGCGCGACCGTATCGAGGGGGCGGTTTGCCCCAATCAGTTCAATCCAGTTCCCGGCCATGACGGGCGGGTGGGCGTCGGTGACATCGAGGTTGCAAAGGTCCATCGAGATCCGGCCCATAAAGGCAAAGCGATCTGTGCCGCGCGCGGCAAGGCCATGCGCGCCCAGACTGCGGAACAGCCCATCCGCATAGCCGATCCCGAGGGTGGCCGCCCGATGCGGCTGGTTGGCGCGAAAGGTTGCGCCATAGCCCACCGTATCCTGCGGCGGGATCTCGCGGACCTGGAGCACACGGGCTTCGAGATGCACGACGGGCTTGAGGTCCGGATGCGGTACTTCAAACGGTCCGCCGCCATAGAGCGCAATGCCCGGGCGCACCAGATCCTGATGATAATCCGCCCCCAGAAAACATCCCCCAGAATTGGCGAGGCTAAACTGGGCTTCGGGGAACAACGGCTTGAGCGCCTCAAACCGCGCCTGTTGCAGGGCGTTGAGCGGATGTTCCCGCTCGGAGGCACAGGCCAAATGGCTCATGACCCAGGCCACGGGCTGCCCCTCCAGCAGGGCCGGGATCGCTTCGGCGTGTTTGTAATCAAGCCCCAGCCGGTTCATGCCGGTGTCGATATGCAGGCTGAGGGGCAAGCCCGCGGCACGGGCATGGGGCAGAAAGGCGCGGATCTGTTCTGGACTGCTCAGCACGGGCGTCAGCCGCGCCTTGACCAGTGGCGCACCGTCCGTGTCGCTGCATCCATCCAGCACAAAGATCTCACAGGGGCCGTGGGCCTCATCCGGATCCAGGTCCGACAGCAAGGCGCGCAGCTTGATCCCTTCGAACAGGCGCGCCACGAAAAACGACCGCACCCCTTCGGCCCATAGTGCGGGGACAATCGTGCCGACTCCAAGACCATAGGCGTCCGCCTTCACCACGGCACCGACTTTTGCCGGTGTGACCTGCTCGCGCAGGACGGCCAGATTATGACGCAGGGCCGCCAGATCGAGGCGGATACGGGCAGGGGCAGACGGCATGGACATCTTTCTGAACGCGGATCAGGCGGGGTACCAGAGACGGCGGTCTGGTCAAGTGCCGACGCGCGTTAGTCGTAGTTGTAGCGGCCTTCCTGCGCCAGATTGCCGAAGCGGGTCAGGTTTTCATCGAAGGCCAGCTTGACGATGCCAATCGGACCGTGACGCTGTTTACCGATCACGACTTCGGCGGTGCCCCGGATCTTGTCCATCTCTTCCTGCCAGGTCAGGTGTTCGGGTGTGCCTTCCTTGGGTTCGGCCCGGCCGAGGTAATAGCTTTCGCGGTACACGAACATCACGATATCGGCGTCCTGTTCGATCGAACCGGATTCGCGCAGGTCCGACAGCTGCGGCCGTTTGTCTTCGCGGTTTTCCACCTGACGCGACAGCTGGGACAGGGCAATCACCGGAACATTCAGCTCCTTGGCCAGAGCCTTCATCCCCTGGGTAATCATCGAGACTTCCTGCACCCGGTTGT
>JBKBWB010000295.1:0-2904 GCA_046289215.1 Asticcacaulis sp.
GCCGGCAGAGCTGTAAAATCAAAGCCGGGGACCTGTTCACGAATAGCCTGGGTCAAACCATAGCCATCGGTGCTTTGGGCGTTGACTCGACCCTCTTCGTCAAAGGTCAGCAGATTGGCCGATCCCGCAGACAGGGCCTCCGCTTCGGCTGTGTCCGACAGGGACAGGGCCTGTTCCTTATAGGGGGCGGTCACATTGACCCCGCACAGCAATCCCCCACGACAGGCTCGGATCAGTGCCTTAAAGCCGTCCTCGCCATGGGGAGCGAGGGGGACATAAACGGCATCAAGGCCCATAGCCCGGATCCAGGCATTATGGATCAGAGGACTGAGTGAATGGGCGATGGGTCGACCAAGGACCGCACCAACCCGGGCCGCACCGGAAAATGCAACGGGTGACATCGCTTATGACTCCACAACGCCTCGTGCCCGCAACACTTCAAGCAAGGGTAAAAGCGGCAAACCCAGAATGGTGAAATAGTCACCCTTGATGGCGTCAAACAACTGAACGCCTTCGCCTTCGAGCATATAGCAACCGACGGAGGATAAAAGCGCCTCACCATTACGGGCCAGATAGCCGTCAAGCCACTGATCGCTGAACATTCGGACACGCAGGCTCGCAGTTTCGGTCTGGGACCACAAAACCTCGCCCGCACAGGCCAAGGCCAGCCCGGAGTGCAGATGATGATCCCGGCCCCGCATATGCAGGAGCCGCAGACGTGCCTCTTCAAGTGACGTCGCTTTGTCGACCAGATGACCCGTCAGTTCCAAGGTCTGATCGGCCCCAATCACCAGCGCATCGGTATGGCGTGAGGCTTCCACTGCTTTCACTTCAGCGAGAGACAGAGCGACCTGTTTGGGATTAGCCCCGCCCTGAACGAGACTGTCTTTGACCGCCTGTTCGTTAATCGGCGAAGCAACCTGCGTAAAGGTCAGACCCGCCCCCTTGAGGACAGCCGCTCGTGCCACACTTTTTGACGCCAGAACGAGGTCGGTCATGACAGGATCCCTACGCGCCCGGAACGACGCTCAGACAACAGATTGATGATGGTTGCCGCTGTTTCTTCGACCGAACGGCGGGTCACATCAATTATGGGCCATTGGTTGCGTTCAAACAATCGTCGCGCTCGGATTGTTTCTTCGCGCACGGCATCGGTATCGACATAATCGCTTTCCCGGGCTTCATTCAGGCTCAAGAGCCGGTTGCGGCGGATCTGTACCAGTCGATCCGGCGAGGAGATCAACCCAACCACCAGGGGCTGGCCATTGCTAAAGCTCTTCAGCTTTTCCGGCGCTTCCTGGCCGGGCACCAGAGGGATATTGGCGGCCCGGACGCCCCGATTGGCCAGATAAATACAAGTCGGCGTCTTCGAGGTCCGGCTGACCCCCACGAGGATCACATCAGCATGTTCGATGGCATTGAGCCCCGCTCCATCGTCATGGGCAATGGCAAAGTTCAGGGCTTCAATGCGGTTGAAATATTCCGTATCCAGCGCGTGCTGAGCACCAATCCGGCTGGTCATCGGCGCGCCGAGATAACGCGACATGGCTAGGATCAGCGGGTCCAGCGCCGCAATGGTCGGCATGTTGAGCGCCCTGCACCCGTTTTCCAACTCTTCTCGCAGTTCCTTGTCGACAATGGTGTGCAGCACCACGCCGGGAGACTGGCTGATCTCCTCTAGGACCCGGCCCATCTGTTTCTGGGACCGAACGAGCGCATAAATGTGCTCGATCGGCAGCACATTCTCAAAGCGTGCGACCACTGCCTTGGCCATGGCATTCAACGTCTCACCGGTCGAATCCGACACCAGATGGATATGGAAATAGGTCGCAAGCTTGGGTTTCGACTGGGGGCTCATGGACGGGCACTCATGAAAGGCACTCTGGGAAATACGCAGATATTATGCACGAAACAGGGGACAGGTCCTGTGAACGCTTTTTGAAACGCCTGGGGACGTGTGGGGACATTATGCCGAAATCTGCCCTGCGGCAAAAACTCACGGGACAAACCCGTCAATATGGCCCGTTCCGTCCGTCCAGTTTTTCCTGCTTCCAAACTTATCCGACCTGTGGGGATAAATTAATGCGGTGTTAACCTTAAGACCGAGTTAACGACAGTTTGTGGCTTAAGAATTCCTTAAGGATTCCTAAGGGTTCGTTAATTTTACACATTCTTAACAGTTTAGACCCCGATCCGGGGATATCGCTTGGCCGTATTGTGACTTCTCGGACACTGTTCACTGTTTGTTTCAAATTATCCCCGATATCCCCCCTCCAATCCCTACCTCAATTCTAATTTCTTCTCTTAGATAAGGATTGAGGGGAACCCAGTGAAATCGTATGACTGGGGTATGACCGAACCGTCTTTCTCACCGGGCTCTCCGGACCAAACCTCTGATCCTTCGCTGTTTTTACGGGTTCTGGCCGGGCATACCCCGGATCGTCCTCCGGTATGGTTTATGCGCCAGGCGGGCCGGTATCTGCCTGAGTACCGGGCTGTCCGAGCAACGACGCCGGACTTCGTCTCGTTTTGCCTCGATCCCGAAAAAGCCGCCGAAGTGACGCTGCAGCCCCTGCGGCGTTTCCCGTTTGATGCGGCGATTATTTTTGCCGATATCCTGCTCTTGCCCAAGGCGCTGGGGCAAGAGGTTCGCTTCGAAGCAGGCGAGGGCCCGCGTCTGGGAACCTTACCCGATCTGGACGCGATGAAAGCCTTAGCCCCTTCAGCGGGTGAGGCCCTCAAAGCGGTCGGTCAGAGCTTGTCCCGCGTTCGCGCGGCACTTAGCCCGGATAAGGCCTTGATTGGCTTTTGCGGAGCCCCTTGGACCGTTGCGACCTATATGCTCGATGGTGAGGCTAAGGAAGATCGCGCCACCGCCCGTCGCTATGCCTATGAAAAACCTGA
>JBKBWB010000296.1:0-2885 GCA_046289215.1 Asticcacaulis sp.
GATCGTCTATGACACCAACAAGGTGAAGCCCGAAGAGGTCGCCACCTATGAGTCCCTCGCCTCACCCCGCTTCAAGGGCAAGGTCTGTGTGCGCTCATCGGATAACGTCTATAACCTGTCAATCATGGCTGCGATGATTGAGCACTGGGGCCCGGCCAAGGCCGAGCAATGGGCGCGTGGCGTCGTCGCCAACATGGCCCGCCAACCCGAAGGCGGTGACACCGACCAGATCCGCGCCGTGGCCGCCGGGGTTTGCGAAGTTGCCCTCAGCAACACCTACTACTACCTGCGGATCGCCGACTCCAAGGACGCCAAGGACGTGGAGGTGATCGCCAAGACCAAACTGGCCTTCCCCGCTTTCGAAGGTAAGGGGACACACGTCAACATCTCCGGCGGCGGCGTGGCCAAGCACGCGCCGAACAAAGCGGCGGCCATCAAGTTCCTGGAATTCATGACAACCCCCGAAGCGCAAAAGATCTTTGCCGAAGCCAACTACGAATATCCCGTGGTGGCCGGGGTCGAGACTCCAGCCGTGGTCAGCGCGTCGAACACCTTCACGGCGGACCCGGTGTCGGTGCGGGTCTATGGCACCCGTCAGGCCGAAGCCCAGTCCCTCTTCAGCAAGGCAGGGTGGCGGTAATTGCGTAACCCGGCGGGGACGCCGGATCCGGCAGCGGTTTTGACCCCTCCGGACCCGGCCCGACAGGCACCAGATCTTTCAAGGCTGCTCCTCTATGCAGGAGCAGCTTTTGCTGTGCTTGTGGCCCTGTTGCCGCTGGTCTCTGTGCTTGTAACGGGCCTTCAGGCCGGAACCGGACAACCAGGTCCAGCCGCGGCGGATCTGTGGCGCTATGCGGGCAATACCGCCGCTCTGGCGGTCGGCGTTGCGGCGCTGAGCGGGGGCATCGGCGCGGTCAGCGCCTGGCTGGTGGTGATGTACCGCTTTCCAGGGCGCGAGATCCTGACCTGGGCCCTAGCTTTGCCGCTCACCCTGCCCGCTTTTGCTATGGCCTATGGCTATGCTGATTTCCTCGACGTCGCAGGGCCAATCCAATCAGCGTTTCGCAATAGCCTAGGGCTTGAGACTCGCTTTTCGGTGCGCAACCTGCCCGGGGCCATTCTGATCCTGTCTCTGGCCTTTTATCCTTACGTCTATCTGACGCTCAGGGCCGCGTTTTTGAGCCAGTCGGTCTGCGCGCTCGAAGCGGCCCGCACGCTGGGTTGCTCGCCTTGGGCGGTGTTTGCCCGGGTTGCCTTGCCCCTCGCCCGTCCCGCGCTGGCGGCGGGTGCCGCGCTCGCCGTGATGGAGACCCTCGCCGACTATGGGGCGGTCAGTTTCCTCAGCGTTCAGACCCTCACCACCGGCGTGGTCCGCGCCTGGTCGGTCTATGGCTCGGCGGCTCAGGCGGCCCAGCTGTCCCTCGGACTTTTGCTCGCCGCGGCCCTTCTGCTCTGGATCGAGCGTGCCCAGCGTCAGGGACAGAGTTTCAGCGGCGGCTCCGTCCGCTGGCGCAGCCTGCAAACCCTGCCACTTGGTCCCGTGGGTCAGGGTCTGGCCCTGCTGTTCTGCCTCGGGGTTTTGACCCTGGCCCTGATCATCCCGATTGTCTGGCTTGGGGTCTTGGCCCTGTCGAGCAGTCCGGAATGGCCCCGTCTGACGGGGGCGTTCGGCACCACGGCCATGCTGGGCCTCGCCGGAGCCATGCTGACCCTCGCCCTCGCCGCCCTGATTGCCTTTGGTGCGCGTCGCCTGCCCTGGATCGCCCGTCTGATCAGCCTCGGCTACGCCACCCCCGGCGCCGTGATGGCCATTGGCCTGCTCGCTCCGGCCGGTTGGATCTGGCAAGGGTTCAGTGGTGCGGTCAGTGGCCTTGGCATTGGTCTTGGCCTGATGTTGCTTGCCTATTCTGCCCGGCTGATGGCCGCCGCACTGGAGCCGCTGGAGGCTGGCCTGACCCGGATCACGCCAAGCATGACCCGCGCCGCCCGCACCCTGGGCGAGACCGAGACCGGCACCACCCGCCGGGTCGAACTGCCGCTGATCCGGGGCGCGGTGCTGACGGCGCTGCTTTTGGCCCTGATCGATGTGATCAAGGAGCTTCCGGCCACCCTGATCCTGCGCCCGTTTGGCGTTGAGACCCTGGCCACCCTGGCCGACCGCTTTGCCGCCGATGAGCGTCTGGCCCAGGCCGCTTGGCCGTCGCTGCTGATTATTGCCCTGTCCCTTGTTCCGGTTCTGGTACTGTCGCGCCAGATCACCCGGTCCCGTCCGGGAGCGTCCTGATGTCTGTTGTCCTGTCTGCCCACACCCTGACCCGCCGCTTTGGTGCCCGCACTGCCGTGGATGGCGTCAGCCTCAGCCTGACGGCCGGCCGGATCACCTGTCTGCTCGGGCCGTCGGGATGCGGCAAGAGTACCCTGATCCGGCTGCTGGCCGGGCTGGAACGCCCCGACGACGGCGAGGTGCGCAAGGCGGACGGTCAGGTGCTGTCGCGCAAGGGACAGGTCGTCCCCGCCGAACAGCGCAACATCGGCTATGTGTTCCAGGACTATGCCCTGTTCCCGCATCTGAATGTCGCCGACAATATTGCCTTTGGCCTGACGCATCAGAGCCGGGCCGAGCGGCGCGCCCGCGTCGAGACCTTACTTAGCCTTGTGCGCCTCGAAGGCCGCGAAAAGGCCTTTCCCCAGACCCTGTCCGGCGGCGAGCAGCAACGGGTTGCCCTGGCCCGCGCCCTGGCCCGCAATCCGGCGGCGGTGTTCCTTGATGAGCCCTTTTCTGGCCTTGATACGGGCCTGCGTCAGGAGGTCCGGGACGCCAGTCTGGCCGCCCTGCGTGCCAGCGGCGCGGCGGTGCTGCTGGTCACCCATGATGCCGAAGAAGC
>JBKBWB010000297.1:0-2885 GCA_046289215.1 Asticcacaulis sp.
ATCCGGTGCGCTTCGCCCGAAAAGGCCACCACCCCGACGCGTCTTCGCTCTTTCGCTCCCAGCAGTAGCGATTGACCAAGAGCGTCAGCATGCAGCGTTTGGCGTCATACTGAATATCGCCCAAACGCAGGACGCTATCTTGCAAAGCCGCAGAGAGGACCCTGAGGTCTTCAGGAGATTGCGCCAGAAGCCTCAAACCATCGACGGAGACCAGATGCGTTTCGGTGTCGCTCACGCGTCGTCCTCATTGCTCCCTTTGATGCGACGGATTTTGGCACCACAGGCGCTCAGTTTGTCCTCAAGGCGCTCAAACCCGCGGTCCAGATGATAGACCCGATTGACGATGGTTTCGCCCTTAGCCGCCAATCCGGCAATCACCAGCGAGACCGAGGCCCGAAGATCCGTGGCCATAACCTGTGCCCCGTGCAAGGCCTCAACGCCACGGACGCGAGCCTCACCGCCCGAGACGGTGATATCCGACCCCAAACGCCCCAGCTCAGGGACGTGCATGAAACGGTTCTCAAAGATCGTTTCCTTGATTACCGATTCGCCGTCGGCCAGCGTCATCAAGGCCATAAACTGTGCCTGTAGGTCGGTGGCGAACCCCGGATAGACCTCAGTGGTGATATCGACCGGCTTCAACCGTTCAACATCCCGACGCACTTCAAAGCCGCCGTCGAACGGTGTAATCACCGCCCCCGCTTCGGTCAGCTTGTCCAGCAACGCCTGAACAAAGTCAGCGCGAGTGCGCGTCAAACGGACACAGCCCCCGGCCATAACCACCGCCATGGCATAGGTCCCCGTCTCAATGCGGTCAGCAATCACGGGCCAAGTCGCGCCGTGTAGCTGAGAGACCCCCTGAATGCGGATCTGCGGCGTCCCCGCTCCGGTGATCTTGGCTCCCATGGCTTCAAGACACCCGGCCAAATCGGCGATCTCGGGCTCGCAGGCGGCATTGTTCAGGACCGTCTCGCCCGCGGCCAGTACAGCCGCGAGAAGCGCGTGTTCCGTGGCGCCCACGGAGACAAACGGGAACGTAATCTCGGCCCCGGTCAGACCGCGCGGGGCCTGGGCGTAAACATAGCCGTCATGCAGATCGATTCGCGCCCCGAGCGCTTCGAGGGCCTTCAGGTGAAGGTCAACCGGGCGGGCACCAATCGTACACCCCCCGGGCAAGGATACCTTGGCATGGCCGGTCCGGGCTAACAGCGGCCCCAGCACATTAAAGGAGGCCCGCATCTGGCGCACCAGATCATAGGGCGCAAAAGCACTGACGATTTCTGCGGCATTCAGAATCGTTTCTGCCCCCTCGGGACCGTCCTGTTCCGTGACTTCGACCCCGAGGCGGCTCAAAAGCTTGCCCAAGAAGCGCGTATCCGCCAGGCGCGGCATGTTGGTCAGACGCAGCGGCTCCGGACTGAGCAGGCTGGCCGCCATGAGCTTGAGGGCTGAATTCTTGGCTCCGCTGATCGGGATTTCCCCGTTCAGGCGCGCGCCGCCGACGATGGCGATACGATCCATGATACTCCTGCGCCGCGTCTCACCTCATCCCAGAGGCGGGCGGCCTGTTGTCTATTCGCTTCTACAACACGCGCACGCAGGTGCAAGCGGTGCGGCAGGCCCGACACAGTTTTATATGATGAAAGGCTCAATCCCCTGACTTACGCCGTCTGAGGTTCTGCCGAAGCGCTTCAGCTAACGCGGCTTCCCGGTCCGCACTACGGGTCGGGGGCTTTTTTTGAGCTTTGGCCTCATCGATCGGTGCCGCTGTTAGGCCTTCAGCGGATGGGTCTTTGTCCATTTGCGTCATAGGGCTCCGATCCCTGTTTTTTTGAAAATGGTCAAGATGGCTGCATTTTTTGCTTGGACTGTCCGACGAGTTTCGCTATAGCCCCACGCCTCGGGCCGACACGCCCGCCAGACTGGTTCGCTGCCGTAGCTCAGTGGTAGAGCACTCCCTTGGTAAGGGAGAGGTCGAGAGTTCAATCCTCTCCGGCAGCACCAGCGCCTTCTCCCTCAAATCTATGTTGATTGCCGGACTGATCTTAGTTCCCTCCGGTCATTCGCGCACTTTACGACAAATTGACGACCCACAAGCGCGCCACACTCAAATTCAACACAAAGCTTCAGTGCACACTTCCAAGCGTAACAAACTGATCCGAATTACAATTTAGCAAGTATGGTAAAAATCACTTCACCCTAGGGCGGGATATCCGCTTAGACAACCCACATAGAGCTTATGCAGGAATGACACACCCCAGCGTGAGCTTGAGTGATGACTTAGAGTGAAAATCCTGATTTCATGAGATTTTCATACGAGAGTGTCACTGATAGTTTCATCTGTGTGCGTATAAGCTGTTTGCGAGTTGAGCATGCCTTCGTCTGATGCCCCTGCCGGAACACCGGGTCGCAAGCCGCGCCGCACACGCTCCATCGATCCGCGTCAGTTCATGGAAGCGGCAACCACCCTGTACACGAACAACCGTGCGCGCTTTGCGACGGTGGCAGAGATCACCCAGGAAATCGGCTGCGCTAAAGGGACGTTCTACCTCTACTATCGTTCTGTGGAGCAGATGTACGCTCGGATCATCGAGGCCAAGCTGACCGAGTGTGTGGACGAAACCTTGCGTCGTATTGACGCCGCCGCCACCCTGTCACCGCAGACGGCCTTGTCACCCGACACCCTGGCCGATGCGATCGTGTCGCCGTTTCTCGTCGATAAGGTCCAGATTAATTTTGCGTTCCGGCTCATTGGCGGCTTTACGGAAATGCTGGCGCGCGAAGATGCCTTGAACCTGCGCCTGTGTGTTGTGGCCTTGATGCGCCGCATTGCGGACCGGATCGAACAGATCAGCCAGGGCTTGCTGTCTGGTGAAGGCGCGCGG
>JBKBWB010000298.1:0-2882 GCA_046289215.1 Asticcacaulis sp.
GAACTCAATGCCGAAGGGCGCGAACGGTTGCTGGCCGCCTTTGATGTGATCAATGCCCAGTTCAAGACCCTGTTTGTCGCCCTGTTCGGCGGCGGTCAGGCGGAACTGAGGTTGATCGAATCAGACGATCCGCTTGAAGCGGGGCTGGAAATCTATGCCTGCCCGCCGGGCAAACGGTTGTCGATCATGAGCCTGATGTCCGGTGGCGAACAGGCGCTGACGGCAACGGCCCTGATTTTCGCGGTGTTTCTGGCGAACCCCGCTCCGGTCTGTGTGCTGGACGAAGTGGATGCACCGCTCGATGACGCCAATGTGGACCGCTATTGCCGTTTGCTGGATGAAATGCGGACCCGGACCCAGACCCGGTTCATTGTCATTACCCACAATCCTGTAACCATGTCGCGGATGGATCGATTGTTCGGTGTGACCATGGCCGAGCGCGGGGTTTCGCAGCTGGTTTCGGTGGATCTGAAACAAGCCGAAGCGCTGGTCTCAGAGTGATCTTGAGCTTTTTTGATTGTTTTCATTGACTTACCGCATTGCAACTGCGGCTTGACGTAGCAAGGTCAGGGCTTTAGGTTCCGCGCCGTTCGCACACGTGGTCTGACGGTATTGTCCGACAGGCCCAAACGGGTCAGCCCCATGTCACAGCGTCCTTCGGACGACGAGGCCCTGGCAGATCTCACGGAACGGCTGGACGCTCTGGAGCGGCGGCGGGTTCGTAAGGTTACCAAGCCTGCAGAAGCGATGACAGGCGGGGCTTACCGCCTGATCGGGGAATTGATCGGCGGTGTGCTAACCGGCCTGGGCCTGGGCTGGCTGATCGACAAGGGTCTGAACACCGCCCCCTGGGGTTTGGTGGTCGGGATTTTGATCGGCGTGGCCGCTTCGATGTATCTGGTTGTTCGCACAGCCAGCCGCATGAGCACCGAGGCTAAAGCATCGACAAACGAGTCGGTGTCTGACAAAGAAACACAGTCCGACGCTCCGGCGTCTTCACAAGATTAACACGAGGGTCCAATGGCCGATCCAATGCACCAGTTCCAGATCCAAAAGGTCGTCGAGCTTCCGACCGTTGAGATCGCTGGTATGGCCATCGATCTGTCGATCACCAACTCGATCCTGGCGATGATCATTGCCGCCGTAACCGTTGTCTCGTTCTTTGGTCTGACCGCCATGGGGGCCAAAACGGTTCCGGGCCGCCTGCAGGTCGTCGGCGAAGCCTTGTTCGGTACCATTGATGATCTGGCCACCTCGATCATTGGCCACGAAGGCCACAAGTTCTTCCCGTTCGTGTTCAGCCTGTTCCTGCTGATCTTGGGCATGAACCTGGTCGGGATGTCCACCTACTTTACCGCAACCTCGCAACTGGCCGTGACCGTGACCCTGGGCCTTATGACCCTGCTCGTTGTTCTGGTGGTTGGCCTGCTGCGCAATGGTCTGGGCTTCTTTAAGCTGTTCGCCCCGTCGGGCGTCCCGGGTCCTGTTCTTCTGCTTGTGATCCCCATCGAAGTTATTTCGTTCCTGTTGCGTCCGGCCACCCTTGCCCTGCGACTGTTCGGAAACATGGTAGGCGGTCACATTGTTCTGAAAATCTTCGCCGGATTTGTCGTGTCGCTCGGAACCCTGGGCGTACTCGGCTGGGCCGGTGCAGCCCTGGCTATGACCTCAGTGGTGGCCCTGACCGCCCTTGAGTTCATGGTCGCCGCGCTACAGGCCTTCGTTTTCGCGGTTATGGCCTGCGTCTACCTTAATGACGTTGTGAACCTCGACTCTCACTAACGTTTCTCATATCAAACCATCGTTTAACGGAGATCACTTCGATGGAAGCGCAAGCAGCAAAATATATCGGCGCCGGTCTGGCCATGCTCGGCATGGTGGGAGCTGGTCTCGGCCTCGGCACCATGTTCGGTAACTACTTCCAAGGCGCCCTGCGCAACCCGTCGGCCGCTGCCGGCGAGCGTCCGATGCTGTTCCTGGGCATGGCTCTGACCGAAGCCCTCGGCATCTTCGCCTTCGTGGTGGCCGTGCTGATCCTGTTCGCCGCCTAATCGCCGGCCGACTGCTACGCCTTGACAAAGCGGGGGGCGAGGCTGACGCCTTGCACCCCGTTTTCCGCGTTTAACAGGGAGACCGGGTCGGATGGCCAACACGCCAGAAACTCACGAATCCACAGAAGCCGCCGGGCACCACGCCCAGGGCGGTCTGCCCCAGCTTCAGTTTGAATACTGGGCCGGACAGATCGTTTGGCTGCTGATTATCTTCACGATCGTCTATCTGCTGATCGCCCGGATGTTCGCCCCGCGCATGCGCAAGGCGATTGATGACCGCGGACAGACGATTGCCGAGGACCTCGCCAGCGCCCGCGCCATGCGCGACGAAGCCGAGGCCCAGCGCGCCGAAGCCAATCTGGAAAAAGCTAAGGCCAAGACCGAAGCCAAGAAGCTTGCCGCCGAAGCCAAGGCCAAGGCCGCAGCGGAAACCGCCAAGCGTCAGGCCGCGGAAGAAGCCAGCCTCAACGCCAAGCTGGCTGAAGCCGATGCCCGCATCCGCTCGGCTCGTGACCAAGCCATGACCCATGTGCGGGCCATTGCTGAGGAAACGGCCAACAGCGTCATCGAGAAGCTGACCGGCGACACCACCAAGGGTGCAGACATCAAAGCTGCGCTCGAGAAAGCCTGAGGAGGGACGCATGGACTTCTCGAATCCCGAAACATGGGTCCGCATCGGGCTTTTGCTGTTCTTCGGCCTGCTGGTCGTGCTCAAGGTGCCCGGCGCCATCGTCAAGGCGCTCGACGCTAAGACTCAGGCGATCAAGGCTGAGATGGATGAGGCCCTACGCATCCGACAGGAAGCTCAGGAGCTGCTCAACTCGCTGAAGC
>JBKBWB010000299.1:0-2874 GCA_046289215.1 Asticcacaulis sp.
CAGTCGTGCCGCGCCTTTGCCCGCAACCTGTTCCGGTTTCGGGACTATCCGATCGCCTTCTGGGACGAACGGTTGTCCACGACCGCCGTCAACCGCATGCTGATCGACGAAGCCGATATGACCCGCGCCAAGCGCGCCGATGTCGTGGACCGGGCTGCCGCGGGCTATATCCTCCAGGGGGCGCTCGACCGCCTCAAAGGGGCGGGTCTGTCATGACCGCCATTTTGGCGGGGGTTCTGCCGATCTTTTTATTGATCGCACTCGGCTATGGCCTGCGGGCCAGCCGGTTTCTGCCCCGCGAGGCCTGGGGGCCGGTCGAGCGGTTCGCCATCTATGTGCTCTATCCCGGCTTTCTGGTGCCCAGTATCTGGCAGGCGGACCTGTCGGGTCTGTCGGCGGGCGCTCTGGGGCTGAGCGTGGTGGGCTCGGTTGTGCTGGTGGGCGGCCTGACTGTGCTGATCCGGCCCCTGCTCAAGGTGCCGGACCCGACCTTTACCAGCATTTTTCAAGGGGTCGTGCGCTGGAATGCCTTTGTGTTCCTGCCCGTGATCGGCGCGATCTATGGGGCTGAGGGGCTGGCTATGTCCGGCGTCGTCATTAGCGCCCTGATCCCGGTGGTCAATGTCATGTGCGTGCTGGTACTGGTCCGGTGGGGCGCGGATCAGCCGCGCACGGGGGCCCGCGCCGTCACCCGTTCGCTGGTGCAGAACCCAATTCTGATGGCCTGCTTTGCCGGGCTGATCCTCAATGTCCTGAAGGTTCCGGCCATTCCCGGTTTGACCGAGGCGCTTAAAATGCTGGGCCAGGCGGCCTTACCTGCCGGCCTCGTGATTGCCGGTGCGGGCCTGAGCTTCAGTCATGCCCTGACCCGGCCCTGGACCATTGGCACGGTCAGCGCCGTCAAGCTATTGGTGCTGCCGCTGATCATGTGGGGTCTGTGCCGCCTTCTGGGGGGCGATGTCCTGGCGCAAGGCGTGGCCCTGGCCTGTGGCACCGCGCCGGGAGCCGCCGCATCCTATGTGCTGGCCCGGCAAATGGGCGGTGATGCCCCGGTGATGGCCGGGATCGTGGCCCTGACAACCGTGGCCAGCGCTGTGACCATCCCCCTGATGCTCGGGTTTCTAGGCGTGATGCCCGGGGCATAATGGGTATCACGCGGGAACCGTCGAGATCCTTTCGCGCAAGCCCCCTCCATTACGCCTTCGGCGCGCCCCCTCCCCATCGCAGGCGACAGGGAGGCGGGACCCGCTCGCGCGTGATCAGCCGACGAGCATCTTGGCTTCGCCGTGCGGCACGGTCAGTTTGGCGCGGGTCGACAGCTTGCCGCCCTTGGTCGAGATCTGGTCCACCACCTTGACGTGGGTGGTCCAGGCGTCCGGCGCGACTTCGCACAGCATATAGCCGCGCTGGCTGTTCATGAATTTGAGCTGGTCGGTGTTGCGGGCCATCATCATCTTGCCGCCCGTCGAGATTTCCTCGCCGTCGCCACCCGAGCTGATCGAAGTACAGACAAATTCGGTGGCAATCGCCGCTTTTTCCGGTTTGCGGCCGTCAAGGTGCAGCTCTCCCGCAAAGTTCTGGTGCTCGTCCCCGGTCAGGAACACCGGATTGCTGATTTTCTGATCACGAAGGGCTTTGAGCAGACGATTGCGGGGGGTGCGATACCCGGCCCAGGAGTCCGGATTGACGGTATAGTCTTCGCCATAGCTACGATGCAGGTCCATCAGCATCACCTGCTGGGCCATGGTGTTCCAGCGGGCCTTAGAGCCACGCAGCCCTTCGAGCAACCAGGCTTCCTGCTTCAGGCCCAGCACCTCGGCGTTGGCGCTGTAAACGTCCTTACAGGCCGGAGCCCACTTGTCACCGCAAGGCTGATCGGTGCGGTACTGGCGGGTATCGAGGAAGTTCATTTCCAGCAGTTGGCCATAGGTGGCGCGCCGATAAAGCTGCATGGCATTGCCGCGCGGGAACGAGCGCAGGCGCAGCGGCATGTGCTCGTAATAGGCCTGCATCGCCATCTGCTGACGCAGGCGGAAATACATCGGATCGACGCCGTCTTGATCGATGTCCTGGACCCAGTTGTTGTCGATCTCGTGGTCATCCCAGACGGTGAACCAGGCCGCCGCCGCATGGGCGGCCTGCAGGTCCGCATCCATCTTGTATTGCGAATAGCGACGACGATAGTCATCGAGGCTGTAGATCTCGTCGCCTTCGGGATAGCGCACGCGCTCATTCACGCCCCGGATCCGATCCCCCCGGTATTCATAGATGTAGTCGCCGTAGCAGAAGACGAAATCCAGATCTTCGCGCGAGAGATGGCGGTGGGCGTTGTAATAGCCGTCCTCATAGCGCTGGCAGCCGACGATCCCGAATCGCACGCCTTTGACGTCCGCCCCCGCGAGCGGCGTTGTGCGGGCCTGGCCCCAGGCGCTGCGCTCGCTGCCCGCTGTGAAGCGATAGAAATAGGGGCGCGCCGGTTGCAGGCCGGTCACTTCGACATGCACCGCGTGGCCCAGTTCCGGACGGGCCGGAGCCGTGCCCTTGGCCACAATCTTGTCAAAGCCGCGATCTTCGGCGACTTCCCAGTCTACATTGACGACTTTTTTCGGCATGCCGTATTCCGGCACCATCGGCTCGGGCGCCAGACGGGTCCAGATCACAAAGCCATCCGGGGCCGGATCCCCGGCGGCAATCCCGAGCTGGAACGGATAGTCTTTGAACACCGGATTGGCCCAAACCGGATGGGCTGAAAACAGCGTGCCAAAGCCGATCAGACCGAATCCCCCCAGTCCGGCCATCAGCTCGCGGCGAGACATGTAGGGGAACGACGCGGAATTGCGGGACATCGGGGTCTCCATAACGGGTTTGCAGCGT
>JBKBWB010000300.1:0-2868 GCA_046289215.1 Asticcacaulis sp.
GCCTTCGGCATGGCCGACCAGGTCCTGCATTCGGGCGTGCGCTCTATCACCGACCTGATGGTGCTGCCGGGCCTGATCAACCTCGACTTTGCCGACGTGCGCGCCGTGATGTCCGATATGGGCAAGGCGATGATGGGCACCGGCGAAGCGGGCGGCGAGGATCGCGCCATCCAGGCCGCGCAAAACGCCATCCAGAACCCGTTGCTCGACGAAACCTCGCTCAAGGGGGCCAAGGCCGTGCTGGTGAACGTCACCGGCGGTCTCGACATGACCCTGCTCGAAGTGGATGAAGCCGCCAACGCCATCTCCAGCGAGGTGGATCCGGACGCCAACATTATCTTCGGGGCGGCGTTTGACCCGATGCTCGAAGGTAAGCTGCGCGTGTCGGTGGTCGCCACCGGCATGGAAGGCCGTGCCCAGGACGTCATCGAACCGCGTCCGGCTGCCGTGGGAAACCGCCAGAGCGGTGGGCGCCCGCTGGATAACCGCGCCCCGGCTGCTGTAGACGCGCCTGTTCAGGCTCCGGCTCCGGTCCAGCCGCCGGTGATCGAACCCGCCCCGGTTATGGCTCAGGCCGCGGTTGAACCAGCCCCGCAACCGGCACCGGTGGCTCCGGCTCCTGTGGCTCAGGCTCCGGCCTATGATGCGGTAACGGCCCCGATCTCTGCCCCTGTGGCAGCCGCTCCGGCGACCCCGCAACCGGCTGAGCCGCGCATCATTTCGCGCATCGTCGATCCGGCGGTGGACGAGGCCTCGGACGCTGGGGCCCTGTTTGATCGGGCCGCTCCGCGTGGCGGGTCGCGACTGGACAACGCCCGCGGCACTCAAGCTCCGGCCCAGCCCGAGCCTGAGCGTAAGGGCGGCTGGCGCAGCCTGTTTGCGGGCCGCACACGCTACGAAACTGCCGTGCCCTATACGCCGCCGCGCAACAGCCGCCCGGCCGATCCCGTGCCGCAATCGCAACCGGCTCCCCAAGCACGCAATGAGGCTCCGGCCCGTGCGCCCGAAGCCGAAGATGACCTGGAAATCCCGTCGTTCTTGCGCCGACTGGCCAATTAGAAGGACCCCGGGACAGGCCGCTGAGCCCGGGATAAGGTCTGACATTCAAGCCCCGCCGGTCCGCCTGCGGGGCTTTTGCTTGCGCCCCGCATGGCTCCATGTCCGGTTCACCAGGAAGGCGAGGGCGGTAACAAAGCGAAATTCAAGTTCAGTTGTCCCTTATGGTTTACGCGAATAAGTGTTGCTCAGGCCAAAAGGGTCTCCTGTAGGGGGCATCCGAGACAACCGGTCCAACGGGCGAAAGGTCCGTCAGACCCCGCATCGGGTGCCACGACAAAAGGATTTCGGTGTGTATTCGTCCGAGTATCATGAGCATACGCTGGCCGGTCCGGCCATCTGCGCCGGGGTCGGCATCCACACCGGAGCGCGTGTGCGCCTCTCGATCCGCCCCTCTGCAGCGGGGACCGGCATCGTGTTTGTCCGCAGCGACGTGCATGACCGCGACAACCGCATTCCGGCGACAGCCGCCTCTGTGACCCAGACCACGCTCGGTACCGTCATCACCAATGCCGACGGGGTCAGTGTCTCGACCATTGAGCACATCATGGCGGCTCTGGCGGCGCTTGGCATCGACAATGCTGTCATCGAGCTTGACGGGCCCGAAGTGCCGATCATGGATGGTTCGGCCCTGCCGTTTGTCCAGCTGCTCGACCGTGCGGGCTTCCGCCGTCAGGACCTGCCGCAGCAGGTCATCGAGGTGCTCGAACCCGTGGTTGTCACCGAAGGCGACAAGAGCGCGGCGCTTTATCCATGCGACCGCTTCGAAGTGCGCTTTGAAATCGTCTATGACTCCAAGGCCGTCGGCCACCAGATCGTTGATCTGGAAATTACCGAAGACAGCTTCCGCCAGGAACTGGCCTCGGCCCGCACCTTTGGCTTTGTCCACGAGGTCGAGGCCCTGCGCGCGCGCGGTTTGGCCCGGGGTGGCTCGCTGGAAAACGCCGTGGTGATCGATGGCGACGACGTCATGAACCCCGAAGGTCTGCGCTACGACAACGAGTGCGTCCGTCATAAGGCGCTGGATGCGGTCGGCGATCTCTATGTTCTCGGCATGCCGCTCAAGGCGCGCTTTGTCGGCATCAAGGCCGGTCACAGCCTTAATAATGCCCTTGTCCGGGCCTTACTTGAACGCCCAGAAGCCTATCGTCTGGTGACCCGCGCCCCCGCTTTGGCGGCTGTGGGTTAAACCAGAGTTGGCGAGCGCAATCGGCTCGTGTAAGACATCTCATTCGGGGGTGGCGGACGAGCCAGCCGGGATCCGGACGTCCTGTCCCGGCCAGTCGGAATGAGGTTTACAGTGCATCGGAACACACGTCTGCGCAGCGCGGGGATCGCCCTGATGGTTGGGCTCATACTGGCCGGTTGCGCCGGTCAAAAGCCCAAGACCACCATCGCCTACGAAGAGCGTCCGGTGGACCTGCTCTATGCGACCGGGGCCGAAAACCTCGATCGCGGCCGCTGGAACGAGGCCGTGGCCTATTTCAAGGAAGTCGAGCGCCAGCACCCCTATTCGGAATGGTCGCGCCGTTCGATGGTCATGACCATCTACGCCTTCTATACCGGTAACCGTTACGAAGACACCATCGCCACGTCGGAGCGCTTTATCTCGCTCTATCCGGGCAGCCCCATGGCCGCCTATGCCCACTACATGAAGGCGGTCAGCTACTTCGAGCAGATCGTCGATGTGGGCCGCGATCAGGCCGCTACCGGCCAGGCCCAGCTTGCCCTCAACGAAGTGATCCAGCGCTATCCGACCTCGGAATATGCGCGCGATGCCCGCCTCAAGCTCGACATGGTCAATGACCAGCT
>JBKBWB010000301.1:0-2864 GCA_046289215.1 Asticcacaulis sp.
GATCCCCGGCCCCGGAAACCAGCCTGCGCGGGGCCATGGAACCCTCAGACACGATTGCCGTGCGATTGAAGGCAAGCGCTGAGGCCCCCGCCCTCGCCCAAGCCCTGTCTCAGGCCCCAAAGCCAGACGCAAAGCCGAGCCTGAAGCCCGCGCTCAGCACCACGGACAAGGCGAAATCCCGCAAGAAAAACCCAGATGCGATCTGGCTCGTTCAGGTCGGGGCCTTCAAGCAGGAAACCCTGGCCAAGGACTGGCTCAAGGACATCGGCAAGCGGTTCCGCAATCAACTGGCCGAAGCAGAAGCCAAGATCATCAAGGGCGATGGTTGGTATCGGGCCCGTTACGTCGGCTTGACGCAGTCCGAAGCCAAGGAAACCTGTCAGGCGATGTCCGCCAAGCGTCTGGACTGTGTGGTTCTGAAGTCCTGATGGGATCAAACTCAGGATAGCAAACGATCTCTGGCCGCATTCAGCTTTGCGGCCAGGTGAGCGGATCCGCCCTTGTCCGGATGCACGCCAAGCATCAGTCGCTTATAGGCGGCCTGAATGTCCGCTTCGGAGGCGGACCGCTCCAGCCCCAAAATAGCCAAGGCTTCCTCCCGGCTCATCGCGCTGGCATTGGGTCGCGGCGTATCGCCTTCATCGCCTTGCGGATGGGAGGTACGACCGGGCAAGCTCCAGGCCCAGAGACTGGCGGCAAAGCCCAGGAGGGCCAAAGGCCAGCTGCCCCGAGCCAGCAACAGCGTGGCCCCCAGGATCAACAGGCCAATCAGCAGCCAGCGCGCCAATCCGCGCTCGATCCGCCCTTGACGACGAACCCTCTGGCCCAGCCAGATCATGGCAGCGAGACCCGCCGCCGCGAACGCCAGGATTGCCCAAACCATGGGGCGCCTACTCTTCGTTGGCCATCACCAGATCGGTGTCGGTGTCAGCCTCCATGTCCTCTGACGCCAGAGCCGCTTCATCCATGCGTACGCCCTCTCCCAGCTCAAGAGCGGCCATCAATCCCCGCAGCTCCTGACGGGCCGCCACATGAGAAAGGGACACAGAGACCGGACGGATCTGGCTCGACAGATCGGCTACGGTCAGGCCAAAGGGAAACAGTTCCCGATAGATCACCCGATCCCGAAGACCTGTGCCAATCCGGAACCCCACCCGGCGGCTGAGCGCCTCGACCCGGTCGTCCACGCGCTTGCGGTTGCGGGCTTCGGTCGAGGCCAGACGATTGCGTAAGACCAGCCAATCAATCGATCCTCTGTCGGTCATGGCGCGCAGCTTGCGCGAATTCCAGACCGTCTCGCTGTAAATCGACGGCTTTTTCACATCGAGCGTCACCGGATCAACAACCCCCAAAAGGTCGAAGTCGATAAAGCTGTCATTCATCGGGGTCACGATCAGATCCGCCTTGGCGTGGGAGGCGCGTGACAACGGCGTATCCCCTCCGGGCGTGTCAATGATCACATAATCCGCCTTGGCCAGACCTTCGGCCAGAGCGGTTTCAAACGCCGCAACGGCCTCTTCGGCAGGCGCTTCAGCCAGCATGGCTGGCTTTTCGGCCAAAAAGGGTTCGAACGGCATGGGGGCGGTCACATCGTTACCCGCCAGCCACTTGGCCCGGTTTTCAAAGAATCGGGCCAGCGACCGTTGGCGCAAATCCAGATCGATAAAGGCAACCGACCGGCCCGTGTGCAGCAACCCGACCGCCACATGCATGGCGACGGTCGATTTTCCCGCTCCGCCCTTTTCATTGCCGATGACAATGACACGCGGATCCGTTTTGGGTTTTTTCTGAAACAACGACACGGGCAGACTCCTTGCCGCCGACTCAGTCGGGAGTCGGCATCCATCCACCCATTCTACGCGCCCTAGGGCGACGTCAATACTTTGTTAAGAGTTGCACCATGAGACAGAACAAAGCTTCTTGGGCTAGAGCACCGATCCCGGCTTAGAGTGGTCGGCCGCTGAACACCCCCCTGGCACACCAGGGATCCTGAACGCCGCTGGACGTGCACAAGGCGCGCGCGTCTTCCTCAGACGCCACAGGCCCGACTTTGAGACGGACCCAAATGCTGCCGTCCGCTCGAACAACCTGTTCTAACCGGGGCTTATGCGCTTTCAGGGCTGGATTGCGAGCGACCCAGTCCGACCAGGCCTTCTTGGCGTCGGACTCACTGCGATAGGAGCCTAACTGCGCCGCCGCCGTTTGCACGGCCGGATTAGGGCCCCGAGTCGCGCGCTGGGCGGGTCTCAGTACAGGCGTATTCGTTTCCTCAACGGATACCGGCACGCCTTTGGTCATGGCCGCGACCGTTTCGAGAACTGGCGCTGCAGCCGCGGCCGTTTCCAAAACCTGGACCCCGGCCTTTACGGGGTCCAAAGGCGTGTCGGTCGAAATCTTACCGCGCAGCTGCCTTGATGTGGCCTCGAGTTCATATAGATCCAAAGGCTCAACGACCTCGATGGTCAGTGAGGGGCGCAGTTTCTGCCCCTTGGCCAGGATCGCCTGATCCTGTTCCGTAACTGGGATCTGGGCAACCTGCTCTGCCATGCCCTGAAAAAGGGCGCCGTCCTGCCGTACATCTGCCGCCGTACAACTGCACAGGGTAATGGCACAGGTGGTAATCAGGACTGGACGAAAGACGCTTCTGCGGTTCATAAGCCGCATTAAACGCGGGACGTTTTAAATCCACGTTAGGTAATGTGCTTAAACAAAACGGTTAATTTCTTGACCAAACCTTCCAACCCTGTTGCAGGTGCCTTCATGTCCACCCCGGTCCGGATGATTGAAACCGTTGCTCTTTTACGCGAGCAGGTCGCGGCCTGGCGACACGATGGCCACAGCGTCGGGTTTGTCCCGACGATGGG
>JBKBWB010000302.1:0-2856 GCA_046289215.1 Asticcacaulis sp.
ACGGATCTGGTCGAGCTCGATCGATTCGAACAGGGCCTTGAAGTTCCCCTCGCCGAAGCCTTCGTTGCCCTTGCGCTGGATGAACTCGAAGAAGATCGGACCAATGCAGGTCTTGGAGAAGATCTGCAGCAGCAGGCCCTGGCCCTTTTCCGGATCGCCGTCGATCAGGATGCGGCGCTTGCGCAGTTCCTCGACCGGCTCGCCATGACCCGGCAACCGGGTGTCCACGAGATCGTAGTAGGTTTCGATGGTGTCCTGGAGATCCACACCATTGGCATAGAGCTTGTCGACCGTTTGATAGAGGTCCTCGCAGCCCAGGGCGATGTGCTGGATGCCTTCGCCGTTATACTGCAGCAGGTACTCTTCGATCTGGTCGATCTTGCCTTCTTCGCCCTTGGACTCGTTGAGCGGAATGCGGATCTTACCGTCCGGGCTGGTCATGGCCTTGGAGAACAGACCCGTCGCCTTGCCCTGAATGTCGAAGTAGCGGATCTCGCGGAAGTTAAACACGCGCTCGTAGAAGTCCGCCCAAGTCGCCATATTACCGCGACGGACGTTGTGGGTCAGGTGGTCGAGATAAAGCTGGCCGGTCGACGCCGTGGCCAGTTGCTCAGCCGCCCCAGCAATCGGGGTCCAGTCGGCGTAGACTGAGCCTTTGTCGCCATATTGGTCGACCAGATAAAGCGTACTGCCGCCGATGCCTTCGATCACGGGCACAACGTCGCCGAAGATTCCGGTGGTGACCGCCTTGGCCCCGCGCTCCAGTGCCCCCTTGAAGGCAAAAGCCGCATCCTTGACGCGGAACGCCATGCCACAGGCCGACGGCCCATGACCGGCGCGGAAATCCGCCGCATGGCCGCTGGTTTCACGGTTCAGCAGATAGGTGATGTCATTTTGCTGGTAGCGCACGATGTCGCGGGTGGGGTGGGTCGAAACCGCCACAAAGCCCATCTTGCGGAACAGGGCGTCCAGTGCGTCCGGATCCGGGGACGTAAACTCGACAAACTCGAAACCGTCGGTGCCGAGCGGATTCTCAAACAGGTCAGCCATGGGTGTCTCCTCAGTGTGTCGGAACTGTATCAAATGAAACTAAGACGGCAAGACATTTCAGCCGGATCCCGAACGCGGATATAAATTACCGCAATCCGACTGGAATGTCTTGGTTATTCAAATATTAAGGACCTTTACTCAGGCCCCAAACAGACACGATTGGGGTCGATTAACCCCAAGCCGCTTCCAAATCGACCCCATGCGCGGCTTTTTCGACTCGCCGCAGCAGGGTCTTAAGCAAGGAGACTTCGTCCCCGGTCAAGTTCGACATGACGGCCGTTTCGATCCGAATCGCGGCGGGCGCCACATCGGCGTGCAAGGCCTGGCCCGCCTCGGTCAAAGCAATCCGGTGTGAGCGCCCATCATTTTCATGCGGGGCGCGCGAAATCAGCTTGCGCTTATTCAACGCTTGAGCCGCGCGGCTGATCGTGACCTTGTCCATGCCGGTGCGCTTGACCAGCGCTTGCTGGGTGGACGGCCCGTCTTCGGCCAGGACCGCAATCAGACGCCATTCCGGGATGCGCAAGCCAAACCTGTGTTCATAAGTTCCCGCAATCAGTGCGCTGACCGCGTTGGACGCAACAGAAAGTCGATACGGAAGATAATCATCGAGTGTTAAACCATTGCTGGTCATACAGACATACCCCACAAGCCATGTGCGCCGAGTTGATCCTCGGACGCCCTTTGTTACAGGTGAGATTAAGGAAGAGAGATTTTTGTGCAAGCCCCCAAAAAACACTCTCTGTTCGCATTTTTTGACAAAAATTCGAAAAGTTTTCGCCAACCTTGCGACGGATATCCCGCACTGCAGCGTAATGCGCTGAAATAAAAGCGCTTAGGGTTTTAGACACCAAGCATAGAATTGGTGCCCAAATCAGGCAGCCCACGCGGCCCCGCTCTGCATTTTGCCCGCAATTCGGCCTTTGGAGCCGTTTCAGCCGAAACAGGCTTGTTCTTTGCCTTGTTGGCGTCATCATAATTTGATTTGTCGCATCCTCAGCATAGCGGGTGACGACGCCATGGTTTAAACCGAGACGTCGAAGGTGTGCGCTTAGGTTCGGCATCAGGGGGCAGTGAATGACACTCTTTCAGTCTGTTGGTCGTTGGTGGGCGTTTTATGCCCTGGCTGCTGCAACGGCCATGTTGGCGGCGGCCCATGGTTTTGAGCATTTCATGAACCTGCCACCTTGTGCCCTGTGCCTTAAACAACGCGATGTCTACTGGCTGGCCATTGGGGTTTCAGCGATCGCCAGTGCGTGGGCCCTGTTCAGCCAAAGTCGAGGTACGCCGCGGGTCGCCAGTTATTTATTGTTTGCCATTTTTGCCACGGGGGCGATTGTCGCCACCTTCCATGCGGGCGTGGAGTTGAAATGGTGGCCAGGTCCCTCCACCTGTACAACGGCGGGAACGGATGCGGTCAGTATCGACGCCATCGCCAGCCTGCTGGCCGGGAAAACCGTCAAGCCGCCGATGTGCGACATCGTGCCGTGGACGTTCCTGGGCATCAGTATGGCAGGATGGAACGCGGTCGTGTCGGGCCTTCTGGCCCTTGCCAGTCTGCTATCGTCTTTGCGTCGAAAGGGGAAACCCGGTGTCGTCCTCACCGCCAGTGCCTGACCTAGACTCCGCGCCGGAATCCGAAACCGGATATACAGCCAAGCCCCTCCCCAGCCGTCCCGGTCGGGGCGCCGTCAGTGAGCGGTTGGCGGAAATGCTTCGGGTCGATCACGCTGGGGAACTGGCGGCCGTACACATTTATCGCGGACAACAGGCAGTTTTTTCAAAGGTCCCCGGCAAAGAAAAGGT
>JBKBWB010000303.1:0-2843 GCA_046289215.1 Asticcacaulis sp.
ATCACCGGGGCTTACTCTACCGCTGTTTCAAGACCCGGCGCGAGCTGGCCGAAGACGCCACCCGCGCCCCGCATTTTTCACCGGACGATCCCCCGCCCTATTTCGGATCCCCCCTGCCCTTGGCCAAAGAGGCGGAACGTCTGGCTGAGGGGCATCCCTATGCCTGGCGGCTGTCCCTTGACCGGGCACGCGCCTGTCTTGGCCCCATGTGGGATGATTTGAGCTTCATCGAACAAGGCGCAGGCCCAAACGGTGAAAATGGCCGTATTCACGCCCGGCCCGAGCGTCTAGGTGACGTGGTTCTGGCCCGCAAAGATGTCGGCGTCGCCTATCACCTCGCGGTGGTGGTGGATGATGCCCTTCAGGGGGTCAATCATGTGATCCGGGGCCATGACCTGTTTGAAGCCACCCACATCCAGCGCCTGCTTTTCGCGCTGTTGGGACACAAGCCGCCCAGGTACCGGCATCATCAATTGCTACTGGACGAAAATGGCCAGCGTCTGGCCAAACGCCTCAAGAGTGAGACGCTGCGGGATCTGCGCGCGCGCGGGGTCACACCGGATCTGTTGCGGGCCGAGCTTCGGGTCTGAGCTTCCGGACATAAAAACGGGCACCTCGAACGTGCCGAGATGCCCGAGACACCGATGAATTCCGGCTTAGAGCAGTTGCAGATTGACCGCTGTGGTCTTGCCACGCTGGGATTCGAGCTCGTAAGCAATTTTTTGGCCGTCCGCGAGGCCCGTCAGGCCGGCGCGCTGGACCGCCGTAATATGAACGAACACATCATTGCCGCCTTCTGCGGGCTGGATAAAGCCATAGCCCTTGGTGGCGTTAAACCATTTGACCGTACCTTCGGCCATGCGAACTCTCCCTGGATCGCGTTTCAGTAAGGGTCCGGGGATGATCTGCGCGACACCCCGGGGGACAATCGCGGATCAGGGTCGCAAGAAGTCCGGACCATCGGGGAATACCCCGACAATCCCAGGGTCGTCGGCAGCCAGAACTACGAATTGTACCAAGGCATTAGGTCAAGCGAGTGACCCCTGGTCAAATGAAAAAGATGTCAAGAATTCTTGAGCTAGGCCACTCTTGAAAAATGAACATCTGTCCTTTGGGCGCACAGATCCGAGGCATGAAAAACCCCCGCCGGACGAACCGGCGGGGGCAAAAGGCTCAGTCGAACAGATTGTCGGCCTTAGTACTTAACCCGCAGGGTCATGCCGTAGGTGCGCGGCTGGCCCATGAAGGCGTTGTAGGTCTGGCTATCCAGAGCCTGGTTATAGAAGGTCCCGTTCGGTTGTCGGGTCGACTGGAAAGCGGCCCCTTGAAGCGGCGCATTAAACACCACTTGCTTAGAGGTCTCGTCCGTCAGGTTTTGGCCCCAGAATTCGAGCACCCAACGGTCATCTTCAGCGCCAATCCCGATCCGGCCATTCAGCAGGGTAAAGGACTCTTGCATCTTGAACGGGATCAGATCCGATCCGGTGTTGTATTCAGAGGTATATTTGGCCGCAAGGTTCCAGCTTCCCTTGAGTCCGCCACCGATCTTGCCTTCCCAGAACAGCGCCGCAGAACCGGACCACTCCGGTGCGAAGGACATGGTCTGACCCGGAAGCAGGCTCAGTTCCGGGAACCGCGACGGGTTCGTCAGGCTCGCAGCCGTAAAGTTGCCGTATTCCGTCTTGGCATAGGTCAGGCCGCCCTGGAAGGTCAGGCCCTTGATCGGCGTGAACCAGATCAGGTCGGCATCAACCCCGGTCGATTTCAGTTCCGGGATCGATTCGACCACAAAGGCCGTCCCGAGGAAGGTATTGAGTTGGAAGTTCTCATACTTCTGATCGAATGCCGTCGCGTTCAGCAGCAACTTGCCGTTGGCCAAGGTGGCCTTGGCCCCCAACTCGATGCTGTCGACCGTTTCTGCCGGGAAGTAGGTCGATGCGTCCGGCGTAATACCCGTTTGCACACGATCGAGGTTGAAACCGCCGCCCTTATAGCCTCGGGCATAGGAGCCATAGACCATCAGGTTGTCATTGAAACGGTAAGCGCCCTTGAGGGTCCCCGACCATTCTTTTTCTTCGCTTTCCTGGGTAACGACGCGGTTGTTAAAGGCCGCATTGCCCCAGAACAAACAGGCCCGTCCGGCCAGGGATTGCGCCGTAGCGGCCCCAACCAATCCTGCCAGAACAGGAACACGCGACAAGGCGGCAGCACAGGCTGTTCCATTGCCCCCGAAATTGGACTGGTGCCCACGCACTTCCTTGGTTTCGGAGGTATAGCGCAGCCCCATGGTCAGTTCGAACTTGTCGGTAACCTGCCAGTTGTTGTTGGTGAACAGGGCGAAGGTTTTAGCCGACTGCGTATAGCTGTCATCGGCACCGGAACCGGCAACGAAGTTGGTCCCGAGCGCACGACCGGTGACGGCCGTCAGACCGATGGCGCCGCCGGTAGCTGATTTCAGCAACTGGTCAAGGAACGGATCATAATCTGCCCCATAGATGTAGCTGTCCTGGCGGCTCAGATCTTCAGAGGCATAGAACCCTCCCAAGAGCCAGTTCCAATTGCCAACCTCTCCCGCCAGACGCAGTTCCTGACTGAAGGTATCAAAGCGAGCGGCGTAGTTGCCATCCGGATTGCGGTAAAGGATGTCCGCGCCCGTATAGTCTATGTCGAGACCGTTTACCGTATCCCACTTGCGAACTGCCGTGACCGAAGTCAATTCAAAGCTGTCAAAATTAACCTTGGCTTCGACCGAGACACCCATGTCCTCGACGTTCTGGTCATTGGCACGGTTGATATAGGCAATGCGCGCATCGGGGTTAGCCGGTGCACTCACGCCTTGTCCG
>JBKBWB010000304.1:0-2842 GCA_046289215.1 Asticcacaulis sp.
GAAGGCCCTCGCTGGCTTTGAAAAGTCGGGGCACTTCTTCCTCAGCAACCCCATTGGTCGCGGCTATGACGACGGCCTCGTGGCCGCCAAGGCCATTCTGGCCATGCTTGACCGCAACCCGTGCAAGAGCCTGTCGGACCTCAAGTCCGCCCTTCCGCCGGCCTATACGTCCCTGACGATGTCTCCGAAATGTGCAGACGAACTGAAGTACGGCGTCCTGGATCGAATCGTACAGGAATATGTTGATCTGCATGCAGCCGGGGGAAGCATCCTGGGCCGAAAAATCACTGAGGTGATCACGGTGAACGGAGCCCGGGTCCATCTCGAAGATGGCTCTTGGGTCCTTGTTCGTGCGTCTTCCAACAAACCCGAGCTCGTGGTTGTCGTTGAAAGCCTGCAATCTGAAGACGACATGCGGTCTCTGTTCCGGGAAGAAATCAAGCCGCGACTGGCCAAACACCCGGAAATCGGCGCTTTTAACCAAGAGATCTGATCGCCAAACATACCGGCTGAGTTCAAATCTGGACTCAGCCAGTTTTATTTCGACTCGTTCGTCCCTATTTATTAACCAAACAGGGGAGTGTCGAAATGCGCGTCACGGAAGCCCAACACATAGCCTGTCTGATCAATCCCAATTCCGGCACGGTGGCGTCCCTCGGCCCCGCTACGGTCCTGGAAGAGATCCGTCGACAACTGCCCAAGGCCCAGCTCAGCGTTCATGGCGATCAAGGATCCTTTGACGAGGCGATCAAAGGGGCGTTGGCCATTCAGCCGGACATGCTACTGACAGCAGGCGGGGATGGCACCATCCGCAGCGTGGCCCAGTTCACAGCCGAGCGGCAAATCCCGTTGATCCCCCTGCCCGGGGGCACCATGAACGTGACCCCGCAACGCGTTTTTGGCAAAAGAACTCTGATGGAAGCGCTGGCCGGACTGTCCGAGGCTCAGGTTCGCCCACTGAGTGCCGGTCGAGTGGGCGACCAGATCTTTCTGGCCGCCGCCGCCATCGGGCCATGGGTCCGGCTGGCCGATATCCGCGAATCGATCCGCTGCGCCTCGCGCTGGGGCAAACTACGCTCCTCGGCCTCGTTTCTTTGGAGAAAGGCCTTCCAGAAGTCGGTCCGTTTCAGGCCCGAAGAGACGCCCTTTACGCGCTGGCAAAAAGCGGAAGCCCTGGCCCTAGCCTTTGGATCGGTCGAACAGGTCATCGGCCTGTCGCCAGAGACCGCGTCCCTGACCTGCCCCATCCAGGGGCGAAATCCACTTCGAGCCGTCAGCCTAAAGTTTCAGGATTGGGGATGTGTCGTTGATTTCGCCGCCAACACCCTTATAGGACAGTGGCAAGAAGCGCGTTCCGTGGAAACGTTTCGGGTGGATACGCTCAAGGTTGTTGGAGGGCGCTATCGCATAACCGCCATGCTGGACGGTGAAGTTTTGCAACTGGGCAAAGCCTTGACTGTGCGTGAGGACGACAAAGGGGTTCCGTGTGTCATGCTCGCCTGAAACCTTGCGCTTGTTTCACGCCAGCGACCTGCATTTTGGTGCCGAAGATACGGCACCACTTTTGGCCTTTCGTAACGCCGTCGCTCTGGAAAAACCCGATTTGGTCATACTGACCGGCGATATTACGCACAGCGCCCGTCGGGTCGAAATCCAAAGCGCTTTTGAATACCTGAGCCAATTTGAGGCTCCGGTCTGCCTCGTGCCCGGCAATCACGACACCCCGGTCTATTCCCCTTTATTACGCCTGTTTGACCCGTTCGGTCGGTTCCGCCGCCTTGCGGACCCAAACACGGGACTATTTCCCAGCGTCCAGGCGCCGCGAGCGCTCTGGTCCAACCTGCATCTGGCGCGGCTTCGAACAGCCCATGGGATACAGTTTCGTACTGACTGGTCTTTGGGCTGCGTCATAGCCCGGGAACAGCGTGATTTCAGCCTCAGCATGGCCGATAGTCAGGCGCGATGGAAAATCGTGGCCTGTCACCACCCGCTCATCGATCCCCCCCAGAGCCGGGTCAAAGGCCGAACCTGGGGAGGGGCCATGGCTCATAATGTTTTTGCTGCTGCAGGGGCCCATATGATCCTCTGCGGCCATGCCCATCAGGCTTTTGCGGGCCACCTTGGCACCGATCCGGAAGGTCCGGTGACTTTAGTTGCCCCTACATTATCCAACAACAGGACGCGGGGTGGGCAGCAGGGCTATCTGGATATCCGCCTGTCCGATCAGGGCATTATAGCTGACCTTTGTCTGTTTACGCCTCAACTGATCGAGACCGTTTGGAACCGCAAGCGTATCTGGCCAAATCGCGAAACGGGATTTATTCCCGAAGATCAAAAACCAGATCAATGAAAGGCGGTGGCCTGAGGATCTCCCCCCCAAGTTGCTGACAGAACGCTGAAATCAGGCGCGGCATTGCATCGGGACTCTGGATCGTCTGACAGTCGGGCACATCCAATGTGAACCTTACGCGGCCCTCTGGGTCAAAGCCGAGTCGTACCGAGATCTGCAAAGATGGTAGATCACGCACGGTCTCCAACGCACTAACCAAAGCTTCTGTTGCAATGAAGGCAAGCGGGACGGCGTAATCTGCCGGCACTGAAACCGGCACAAAGTGCAAGGCAACTTCAACCCCGGACCCACGTACCGAACCGGACATCTGCACTGACATGACGTTTCGAATCAGATCAGCGACCAACCCGTCAATTCTTACAGAAGCAAGTTGCCCACTGGCATAAAGTTGCTGATGAACTTGCGAAAGAACATAGACACGTTGCTGAGCCAGTAAGAGTGAGGCTTTCGCCTCCTCCGCATCTATGTCCCGCGCCTGCATAGCCAAGAGGC
>JBKBWB010000305.1:0-2833 GCA_046289215.1 Asticcacaulis sp.
GGCGGACGGACCAAGACCCTGAAGCTGGCGGTCAAGGATGCCTGGGCGCCCCTGACCACCGCCGAAGGCGACAAGCTGCTGGATCAGGACAAGGTCACGCAAGAGGCCCTGAAACTGGTTAAAAACGAGGGCATCGTCTTTCTCGATGAGATTGACAAGGTGGCCAGCAGCAAGGAACGCCAAGGCGCCGACGTCAGCCGTGAAGGGGTTCAACGCGATCTTCTGCCCCTGATCGAAGGGACAACGGTTTCGACCAAGTACGGAGCCGTCAAGACCGACCACATCTTGTTCATTGCCTCGGGCGCATTCCATGTGGCCAAGCCCTCGGACCTGTTGCCTGAGCTTCAAGGTCGTCTGCCGATCCGGGTCGAGCTGAAGCCGCTGACGCGTGAGGATTTCCGCCGCATCCTGACCGAACCGGAATCCAATCTGGTGCGCCAAAACACAGCCTTGTTTGCGACCGAGGGCGTGACCCTCAGCTTTACCGACGACGCCATTGACGCCATGGCCGAGGCGGCCGCGACGGTCAACAGCACGGTTGAGAACATCGGGGCGCGACGGCTTCAGACAGTGATGGAAAAGGTTGTTGAGGACCTGAGCTTCCGGGCATCCGATCTCAGCGGCCAGACCCTGAGCCTAGACGCGGCCTATGTGCGCGAGCGACTGGGCGAGATTGCCGGAAACACTGACCTTAGCCGTTATATTCTGTAGACGGACAATGTCAGTCAGCCCCGCTTTTCCCCCGGATCCTGCCCGTGTCGAAGCGCTGTTTCAGCGCTGGTCTACGCTCATGCCCGAGCCGAAGACCGAGTTGAATTTCAGCAATCCGTTCACGCTGGTGGTGGCGGTCGCCTTGTCGGCGCAAGCCACCGACGTCGGGGTCAACAAGGCCACAGCCCGCTTGTTTGCCGTGGCCGACACCCCGGCCAAGATGGCCGCCTTGGGGGAAGAAGGGCTGATCCCCTACATCAACTCAATTGGCCTTTATCGTAACAAGGCCAAGCATGTGATCGCCCTGTCACGGATGATCCTGGACCAGCATGGGGGCGAGGTGCCGCTGGAGCGGGCGGCGCTTCAGGCCTTGCCGGGCGTCGGTCGAAAAACTGCCAGCGTGGTGCTGAATGAGCTCGGGATCGAACCGGCCATTGCCGTGGATACCCACGTGTTTCGGGTTTCCCATCGCCTGTCGCTGGCCAATGCCAAGACCCCGGACAAGGTCGAGCAGCAATTGCATGAGATTGTGCCCCCAGCCTGGCTGGCCAAGGCGCACCACTGGCTGATCCTGCACGGGCGCTACACTTGTACAGCCCAGCGCCCCAAATGCTTGAGCTGCCCGGTCTCGGACCTGTGTCCGTCCGTGGGCAGTCTGTTGGATCAGCCCGCCGCCTCAACGACCGCCAAGCCCAAGGCCCGGGCAAAGGCCCGCGCATAGTTGGGACCGCCCTCGGGCGCATGAGCTAGGAAAAAGTCCGGCTCGATCAGTTCCGCTTCCATCAGACACGGCACGCCGTTGAGATCCCGGGTGATGTCCAACCGGGCATAGAGTAGGTTGGCATCGATGATCGTCAGCACCTGTTCGGCCAAGGCCAGAACATCCGCATCCGGCGCTTTATAAAGCATACGCGAGCCGTAATCTGGCTGACTGCGGAAATCCCCGGCCTTTGGGGTTTTCAACAGGGCATGACTGAAGGCGCCGCCAAAGAACAACAGCGACCACTCCCCCTCTTCGGCCACCGCCGGAAGGAAGGGCTGGATCATGGTTGCGCCCGTGGGGGCCTCATCGAAATTCACCCCAGATCCAGCCTTGATCACGAGCGTCTTGTGCGCCCCGGCGGAGATGGTGGGCTTGACCACCAGCGCGTCGCCCCCAAAGGTCGCCCATGCCTCGGAAAGCTGCGCCGGTCCAAAGCCATCCACAAACAGGGTCAGCGGAATATTGACCCCACGCTCCGACAAATCGCGCAGATAGGTTTTTTCGGTATTCCAGATCAGGATTTCCGCCGGGTTAGCGAGCCGCGCCCCGCGCATCTTTAGCCGCTGCATGGCCGCGATCCAGTTCAGCGGATCTTGGTGATAGCCCCAGGCAATCAGGGGCGTAATCAGGTCCCATGCCGTAACATCAATGTCTGCCGTCCAAGGCTGGCTTTCGATGACGATGTCATAGCCCGCCATGTATTTGCGCGCTTCGTCCAGCACCCCCGTCCAGCGGCCAGAGGCATAGGGGTTGGCCGGATCCGGCGAAAGGATCAGCAGAGATTTGGACATGAGCGGCCTCCCCGGCGATGGGCTTTTCTTGTTTGGACTCAGGCATTGGCTTGCCTATTTCGCAGATCTTTCTATCGTCCGCGACAATTCAACAAGCTGGAAAACCATGTCCGCCTCCCCGACCTATCACATCACCGCCGTCGGCCACGCCATTGTCGATGTCATCGCCCCCTGTGACGAAGCGTTTCTTACGGCTCAGGATCTGACCCGCGGGGCCATGACCCTGGTCGATGATGCCCGCAGTGCCGCGCTCTATGACGCCATGGCGGCTGGGGTCGAAGCGTCCGGTGGGTCGGCCGGCAATACGATTGCCGGGGCGGCCTCGTTTGGCGCCCGATGTGCCTATATCGGCAAGGTCGCCGACGATCAGCTCGGCCAAGTTTTTCGTCATGACCTTAAGGCGCAAGGCGCGTTTTTTGGCACAGGAGCCCTCAAAGACGGCCCGGCAACCGGACGCTGTCTGATCAATGTCACCCCAGATGGACAGCGGACCATGGCCACGTGCCTGGGTGCCGCCTCCAAGGTCGGACCGGAGGATGTGGACCCGGCACTGGTTGCCGATAGTCGC
>JBKBWB010000306.1:0-2824 GCA_046289215.1 Asticcacaulis sp.
ATCAACCTGACGCTTTATAATCTGCCCCAGATTATGGAAGGGGATCTGGGGGCTGTGATTAATGCGCTGATCGCCGAGGATCAGGCCGAACGCTTGGCGGCCCTCGAAGACGAGTTCCGCTGATCGGGCGCGATCAGCGCGTTCCGGCGGTCGCAGGGGAAATGGCCGGGCGCATCGACGGCAGATGCGCCACCAATGGCCGCGCCGGGGTTCCATCAATGCCGGACCCTGCTATGGCGCTCTTTTCCTGTTCCTGGAAGGGGGTCTTTGCCAAGGCCAAGGTCTGCGGCTGTCCTTCAGGACTGTCCTTCATTTCTGCCAGCGCCAGCATGTGATCCACGCGGGCTTTTTCAGCCTTAAAGGCGGCAAGGTCCGCACCCGCCAGGATCGTCCCTTGCGGGACCTTGGCACCCTTGGGATTGACCGGACGACGATTTTGCCAGACTTCGAAATGCAGGTGCGGCCCGGTTGAACGACCGGTCGAGCCAACATAGCCAATCACCTGGCCCTGGGTGACACGTTGTCCCGGTTTGACGGCGATACGCGACATGTGGGCATAGCCCGTGTCCCATCCCCCCGTGTGCTGGATCCGGACCCAGCGGCCATAGCCGCCCCACCATTTGGCATCGACGATCACGCCATCCCCAGCCGCCAGGATCGGCGTGCCAGAAGCGGCCGCAAAGTCGATCCCGGTATGCATTTTTTGGTAGCCAAGGATCGGGTGGCGACGGAAGCCGTAACCGGATGAGGTCCGTGCCCCGTCAATCGGTGTGGCCAAAAGGAAGCCCCGGATGTTCTTGCCGAATTCATCAAAGAACTGCGCTTCCTTGGCCCCCGGAGGCTGGAAGCGATAAAAGCGCGAGATCCCGCCCTTGGCCTGAACCTCGGCATAGAGCAACTCGCCAGTTTCGACAGTCCGGCCGCTTTCAGTGACGGTGCGATCAAAGATCAGCTTGAATTGATCGCCGGGCTTAATGTCGCGCTGGAAGTCCAGTTTGTGGGCAAACAGCTTGACCACCCGCGAGGTGATCGACGGCGTCGCGCCCATGGCGGCAGCGGAGGCATAGAGCGACCCCGAAATTTCACCAACGGCGACGCGACGCTCTTCGCGGACCTTTTCTTCGATGGCGCGAAGGCGCATGGCCCCATCATGGCTGGTCGTCAGGGTCAGTTGTTTGGCTGGCCCGGTCCGCACGGTCAAACCCAACAGGCGTGCCGGGGCACGAACACCCGGCTGAGGCTTGGCAACAGCCGCCTGAAGCTTCAGGCCTGCTTTGATGTTCACGACGTCAAAGGCTTGAGAGAGCAGATTGACAGCGGCCCGGGCGTCATCTGCCGATACGCCTGTACGAGCGACGGCATCTGCCAGTGTTTCACCGGTTTTCACACTGACCGGCATGGTGACCGGAGCGGCAAAGCCTTCACGTGATGACGCTTCGGCATAGGCGCGCGTCTCCAGGTCCGTAACCTGTTCCGGATCCAGTTTCGGTAAAGCCGGCTCGCCCGGCTGAAAAACGCGCCAGATCAGGGCGCTCACAAGCACGGCAGTCGCGGTCGTCGCCAGATAAGGCGTCAAACGGACCGGCTGGCGGCGAGGATCAAGCTGAGTCATCGGACCCCGTCGGTTGTCGGCGGCCTGGCCCAGCGCGAACGCGGAACATCAGACGGCCTAAGCCAAACGTCAATTCAGGTCCCGTTCACGGGGACCCAGCTAAGCACCGTTAACAGGATTCCCGTCCGCTTTGCAAACTGTTGCGCAAAAGCCTCAGGCGAACCCTGTTCGTCGAAGAGCGACTGAAATAGCGATTTTTGACGTGTTGTCCATAGTTTTAACGGTTTTGTGGTTTACCATTCCGCTTGATCATGTCTGACACCGATGATGAATTCCGTTTGCCAGAAGGCTTTCGACCCGCTTTTGCCCCCGCTGCAAACCAAGTGGGTGAGGATGAGTCTGCGTCATTCGGACGCCTCAATTCGCTGATTGGAGTGGGCCAGAAACGCCGGTCCGGTAAGCCTAAGGGCAAAGGACCATCGTCCTTTTTTGGCTCTGGTTCTGGGTTTGGACACGGCGGTGGCGGCCGCAAAGGGGGCTTGGGTTCGGGGCGTTTTGTCCGCACCGCCGGGGGCGTGGTTCTGCTGACTCTCTGGAGTGCGGCGGCCCTGAGCGTCATTCTCTATGCCACCCGCCGGGATATTGCCCGGGAGTTGACCCAAAGCTGGTTCCGCCAACAGGGCGTTGATGCCCGCGTGAGCTTTGAAAACCTGGGTCTGGATCGGGCCACGGGCACGCTCGAAATCGGCCCCAGTGGTAATCCCGACTATCGAATCGAGACCTTCGTCGTTGATTACCGCCTTCAGCCCTTTGCCGGAGGCGGCCAGCCGATGGCGCGCATTCAGGGGCTGATCCTGCAACAGCCGTTTGCCCGTCTTAAGTACGACGACAAGGGCCTGAATTTCGGACGCCTGGATAAGCTGGTCCGTGAAGCGCTGGCGCGTCCGGTGGACCCGCGCGATCAAATCCAGTCCGTGGTCATTGAAGATGGTCTTCTGCAACTGGTTACCCCCGTCGGGGTGGTGCGGGCGCGTGGCGGGGCAGAGCTGCGTGCCGGGCGTCTGGTGGCACTGGATGCGCGACTGCCGGCGACTCAGCTTCAGCAGACAGCCTCAGATGGCACGGTCTATGAGGGCCAGATTACTGGCGGATCAGTGAAGATCCGGCCGATGCTCGCCCAGACCCGCGCCGCAGGCTCTGGCGGGGATCTGTTGAGCGTTGAAGCCCAGATTCTGGCCCAGTCTCTGACAGGCGGGGACCTGAACCTGCGCA
>JBKBWB010000307.1:0-2810 GCA_046289215.1 Asticcacaulis sp.
CGCACTCAGCGCCGCGGCCAGACTGGCCTCGGGACCTGTGGCGTCGAGGGTCATCACCTCGACCTCGCCGGTGGATAGCTCGACCGCCGCCAGCGCCAGCTCCCCGGCGCGCTGGGCCACGGCCGCCAGACGGTTGGACCCGCGCGCATCCAGCAGCGAGTCTTCGGTCAGGGTGCCGGGGGTGACGATCCGCACCACCCCGCGCCGCACCACCGCCTTGGAGCCGCGCTTTTTGGCCTCGGCGGGATCTTCGAGCTGGTCACAGACGGCGACCTTGAACCCCTGGCGGATCAGCTTGGCAATATAGGCTTCGGCGGCATGGGCCGGGACCCCGGCCATGGGGATGTCTTCGCCCGCATGCTTGCCCCGACGCGTCAGCGCCAGGCCTAGGGCGGCGGCGGCCTTGACCGCATCGTCAAAGAACAGCTCGTAAAAATCGCCCATGCGGAAAAACAACAGGGCCTCAGGGTGCGCGGCCTTGGTTTCCAGATATTGGGCCATCACCGGGGTCGCCCCGCTGGTATCGGGGATGGGGGCCTCAGGCTTTGGGCGTTCAGACGAAGCAGTTTCGGACATCATGGGGGCAGGCTAGAGCCTGCTGCGAAAAAGTGGCAACGGTTTTTCGCTTAAAGCAGGCTCTAATTTATGAATAGCGATCACGTTGTCCGGGTTATCGCCTTATGGGGCGGAGTGACCCCTCCAAAAATCCGACACAGGATTGCGACTCAAGGCGAAACCCTAATTCTTGACTCCCGTCGCGTGATCACGACTGGTCAGAACACGAAGATTAATGGATCCCGCAAGCCTAAGCGTCTAGCCGTGACGCATTCCAAAGGCGATCGCTGATCAACTGTTCAATCTCCCTAGAGAGATCATTCGCCTTGTTGACGTGGGCGTTAGCCTCTTCGATAGGCCATGGCATAATCTCCGGCATCTCAAGAATTGGCTTCCACTTCGTAAGCGCTTCCTTCATTTCTGACGCCGCCTCTCTTAGTTTCCAGCGTATTTCCGGCTCGATGAAAATCCCTAGCTGAAGGACGTAGTTGTGGAACACAATGGTGTCGCGATGGGCGATTTGAAACTCGTGGCGATCCATTAAATTCCGCAAGACCCACATCTTTTTGTCCCCGCTACCCGCGTCCCTGACGGATTGCCTTTCATGCTCTTCAAGAGGACTGTCGCGCAGCAAAACTTCTAGATCTTCCTGCGACATGGCGCCGACGTTCACGGCTGTCCTATCTCTCGCAGTCACACGCTGGACCGACCCGAGGGCGCTTGTCAGCAAATCCCACGCCTTAGGGAGGACCTCAAACTCGTGCTGGTGGAGTTTGGTGGCTCGATCCAGCATCCCGGCAATCTTCGCCCGGAGCCGCTCGATCTCTTGCGCCTGAGTATGCTTCAGAGCGTCCAGTTGACCTTGAAAGTGCTTGGTTAGCCATTTGTCGATGTAAGTCTTGCCGAACCATAGGACGAAGCTACCGACCGGTACCAGCACGACGGTGAAGATGCCGATCCACTCGAAAATCGAATTCCAATCCACTTAACCGCCTTCCATTTTGGCAACCATCTTGTCGTACTTGTCGATGATCTCGTCCATCCGGGCGTTATTTTCTTTGTTGCCAATCATTTCTTGGAATGCGACGCCAACAGGTACGCCAATCATGAAACCGGTTTCATTGAACGATGTCTAGGCCGTGCCACGTCCTTAACGCGCACAAACGCGGGGCACAAGCGAGACCGCTCTAATACTGCGAGATGTCTGACGAGTCGAGCGACGCGGATTCAAGCTCACTTCAACCGCCTTGCCTGCCCGATCACCCGCCCAAGATCGTGCGGATCTGGCGGGCCTTTCTGGGGGCAAAATTCAGGTATGGGCGGCGGGATGACGCGCGAAAATAATAAATGAATTCAGCGACTAATGCTTTTTTCGCTAAATGTATGTTCACTCAATGTTCAGTCGTTCACACATTTTTAACTGAAAATAGAAGCAAAAACGGCGAAAGGTGCTACTCCAACGGGGGGCAGCCTCCTCAATGTTGCCGAAGAGTGTCTGCCTCCCAGTCCCACACGGCCCTTGAAATCGGGCCATTTTGGCAAAGAGGTTAGCCAATGTACTTTAGACTTGTATTCCTCGTTCGGCTTAGCAAAAAGCCTAAGCCCCCTCGAAAACGCCCACCCTCAAAAGTATTTAGGGGCATATTCGCTAGTCTACTCTGCAACGCTATGTATCTAGCAATCCAAAAGTTTGATTGGCACTTGCTTTATTCGGTCGCGCCTTGGATATCCGAGGTCCCCAATTGGCTTAGCAACGGGGGACCTTGGCTTTAATTTTCGTGCATTTTTTGGAAGGACGGCGGCAACCGTCCTTCCGCTTTTCACACAGCTCAGGCGTCAATTCAAGACAATTCGGGCTCTATCCCTCACCCCTGCCCCGCGCACCAGGCGGACGCGGCCACTGCTTCATTGCGCGGCTCTGGCAGGCCCGCCGTGTTCCGCATTGAGGGTTCTGGATCGACCGCTCCCCTCATCCCGGGCGGGCAGATCACGGCTGGGCTAGTCGTCGGGATATGAATAGCGATCACGTTGCTCGGGCTTTACGAAAAACGGCGTGATCGGCTTTGTTCGCTACGGTTCGCGCTTTTGCGGTCACCCGGGTGGGGAAAAGTGCGATGGACCCCATATAAATGCGATCTTTGGGGTGCGGGTTGTTGAGGGTTTAACAATCGGCCCGTAAGGTAAGCGAAATTATCAAAAAAGTGGCCCGCTCATGCCCATAGACAAACGTACCTTCACCGACGAAGAAGCCCTTA
>JBKBWB010000308.1:0-2802 GCA_046289215.1 Asticcacaulis sp.
CAGCAGCAGGTTCATGACAGAACGGCTCGTGGATTCAGAACAGCGCACGCGACCCTCATTTTCCATTCCGGACACCCTCAGCAAACCGGCACAGATCCCGGCCTTACGGAGAATCACCCCAAAGACAAAGGGGATGTTCCCGCGTTTACCCTGTCGGAGCCAACCCCCTGCTGGTGACATTTTCGTGGCCAAGGGTTCGACAGCGTGGGGAAAACCTTAGCGGACGCCGTTTCGCGTGCGTTCCGAGGGGGCTCGATCAGCCCTCCCCCTCGGCCTCCGGGTCGATAAAGTTTTGCAGGAACTCGGGGCTGTCGGCCTCTTCGGCATCCACCGGATCTTCATCGGTCGGGGCCAATGACGGATCGGGGATGACGAAATCCTGAGGGGCCGCATGCTCAAGCAGGCCCGCCGCTTTCATGTCCGCCGCGCCGGGCAGGTCGGCCAGACTGGCGAGCCCAAACTGTTCGAGAAACAGATCACTGGTGCCATAGGTGACCGGGCGGCCAGGGGCTCGGCGGCGGCCCCGTAGGCGCACATAGCCCAGTTCCAACAGCACATCGAGGGTCCCCCGGCTCAGGCCCACGCCCCGGATCTGTTCGATCTCGGCCCGGGTCACCGGCTGGTGATAGGCAATGATAGCCAGGGTTTCGAGCGCGGCCTTGGACAGACGACGCGGCTCTTCGCGCTCTTCGACCATCAGATAGCTAAGATCCGTCGCCGTGCGAAAGCGCCAGCGCCCCGCCACACAATCCAGGGTCACGCCGCGTCCGTCATAAAGCGCCTGAAGTCGGGAAAGACCGGCCGGAATATCCGACCCCTCGGGCAACCGTCGGGCCAGATCCGCTTCGGACAAAGGCCCTGCTGCCGCAAACAGCAAGGCTTCAAGGGCACGGACCAAATCGTCTTCGCTCATAGCAACGTTTCCTCGCGCGGACGTAAGCGAGACCGCAGATAGAGCTCGTCAAACAGGGCCAGCTGGCGGGCATCCAACACCCCTTCCTTGACCAGTTCCAGACTGGCGGAAAAGGTCGAGGCCAGCATGGACTTACGCGACGGCCCCCCACTCTCTAGCGGCGCGGGCGCAAGGTCGCCGAGGCCGGTCCACTCGGACATCTCCGGGACTTGAGCCCGCAGGTGGTCGCGGGCTTCTTCAAGGGAAAACGCCTCGATCCGGCGCCCGGGGTCATAGTGCCGCGCCACTTCACGCCGCCGCTGGGTGACATAGGCACTCATGAGATCGAACACCGTGGCATCGACTTTGCGCGAAGGCACAATCAAGGTCGCCTCGGGGTCGCCACGCCCAAAAACGTCGCGATTGAGCCGGGGTCGTGCCATCAAGGCCTCGACCGCCTGGCGCATGGCTTCGAGCTTTTTAAGGCGAAACGCCAGGGCGGCCGCCATCTCTTCTGCAGGCGGCTCATCGCCGGTTTTGCGCTCTGGGCGGGGTAGCAAAAGGCGTGACTTGAGATAGGCCAGCCAGGACGCCATCACCAGATAATCCGCCGCCAGCGAAAAGCGCTGCTGGCGCGCCTCATGCACAAAGGCCAGATATTGCTCGGCCAGACGCGAGATCGACAGCTTCAGCAGATCAACTTTTTGCGTGCGAGCCAGCGCCAACAGCACATGCAGCGGGCCTTCGTAGCCGTCGAGATCCAGCACCAGCGCCTCGTCCGGCGCGATGTCCGGAGTCTGGGTGCCCTCAAAATCTAATCGCGGCTGAAAACTCTCGCTCATTGCGCCTTAGTCGGACGCCCCCGCAAAGGCGGCCGCAAAGGCCGCTTTGGCCGCCTCACGGTCGAACGGTTCGGGTGTGCGCGGCAAGCGGGCCAGAGCCGCTGCGGCACGGCGAGCCGCTTGCCCCTTGAGACGCGGCACTTCGACAGCAATCGCGGTCATTTCTGCCGGATCCCCGTTACAATGCAGCACCACGTCGCAGCCCGCTTTCAGCGATTTGCGCACGCGCTTGCCAAAGTCACCGCTCAGGGCCTTCATCGACAAATCGTCCGACATCAGTAGACCCTCAAAGCCCAGAGACTCACGGATCAGCCGGATGGCCTTTTTCGAAGTCGTGGCTGGCGCCTTGGGGTCGATGGCGTCGTAAACAACATGGGCGGTCATGGCCAAGGGCATGTCCGAACAGGCGCGGAACGGCAAGAAGTCCACCGCCTCAAGCGTTTCGAGCGGCGTATCCACCCGCGGCAATTCAAGGTGACTGTCGGCCCCGGCCCGGCCATGACCCGGGATGTGCTTGATCACCGGCAAGACACCGCCCGCCATCAGCCCCTCACAGGCGGCGCGGCCCATGGCGGCCACGACCTCGGGCGTGAGGCCATAGGCCCGGTCGCCGATCACATCGTGCGCCCCCGGCTGGGGCACATCCAGAACCGGCACACAATCCACATTGATTCCGAGATCATAGAGATCGGCGGCCATCAGCCGTGCCCCTAAGCGCACAAGACTCTGCTGGTGTTGCGGATCTCGCGCCACCGCCGCGTACCGAGCCCCCGCCGGATAGACCGGCCAGTGCGGCGGACCAAGACGCTGAACCCGTCCGCCTTCTTGGTCGATCAGGACGGGCGCATCCGCACGGCCAACGCAGGTGCGCAGCTCAGCCACCAACGCCCGCACCTGATCCGGCGTCTCGATATTGCGCCGGAACAGAATAAAACCCCAAGGGTTGGCATCGCGAAAAAACGCCTGTTCATCACGCGACAGGGTCAGGCCCGCGCAGCCATAGATCGCAGCGGTGGTCACCGTCAGCCGTCCTTATTTGACGAAACAGGATTTGCCCGAAGACTTCAG
>JBKBWB010000003.1:0-23043 GCA_046289215.1 Asticcacaulis sp.
ATCCACCACCACATGCGTCCACCCAGCCGTGCCCTGACGCTTCACGCCCACGGAGTCCGGACGCATGGGGTCATACATCCGCACATGCCAGCCTTCCGCATCACGACCGGCGACATAGAGCATACGCCCATCTGCTGACCAGTTCAGAATCGCCGGATCAAAGCCCGCACGGCTCAGGATCTGGTGCCCGGATCCATCCGGGCGGATCAGCTGGACACGGCCTTGGAGGTTCATCACGCCCATGAAGGCAATGCTCTGGCCATTCGGGGACCACTTGGCCCCGCTGGTTACGCCGGTTCGGCTTTTGAATAAGGGCTTGGGCGGCGCCCCGGCCTCGGGGGCCATGATCCAGAGCGTGCTGCCCCCATCGCGTTCCCAGTTAAACACCCGATAGCCGTCAGAGCGGATGTCCATATCCCACATATATCCCCGCAGGGGCAGGGCATCGATTGGTTGAGCCTCAAGCGTTTGCGGAGCAAGACGGACAAATTCGCTGCGGGTCATGTCCACTTCGGCCACCAGCAAGGACTGGCCATCGGTCCCAAGACGGCTGAAGTCGCGCAAGCCCGGGCTGATCTGGCGATGTTCCCCGGTGCGAAGGTCAAAGGTCCAGAGGCCGAAATCGCCCCCCCGGGTCGTCGAATAGGCAAGAGTGCGACCGCCGTTCAGCCAGACATAACTGATGGATTTCCAGCCATCCTGGGTCAACTGGCGGATTTGCCCCCTCAGGTCGCTGATGTAGAGATCCGCCACGCCATGGGCGGTAAAGCGCCGAAAGACAAACTGCTCGCCATCCGGGTGTGCCAAGGGCTCGCTATCGGCGCGGCTCTCGGCGGGCGGTGCCGTAACAGCGCGGGTCGTTCCAGATCGCAGATCGAGGGCATAGATTCGGCTTTTTTCGTTGCCACGGCTCCGGTCTGAAAACAGCAGGGTGTGGTTATTCAGCCAGCTTAGACGGGTGGACGCATTAGTCTGGCACCGACCGCCGGGTTGTTCCGTGCCATCCTTCAGGGTCAGGATCTGGATCGCACAGGGCTGGTTGCTGACACGGCGGACAAACGCGACCCGGGTTCCATCAGGTGAAAAAACCGGCGAAAGCTCGTCCTGATCCGGGGTGCGTGTCAGAACGCGGGGTGCCGTGTGTCCCTTTAAGCTGTGCAGGACCAGATCGCGCGGGACCGGGCGGGATGCAGATTCTGATGAGACCAGCCATTGACCATCGGCGGATACGGCCGGCGACGTGGCATAGGCGCCCACGGGGCCGATTGATTGTAACTGTTTGACTCGCAAGACCGGCGCCGGAGCCAGGCTTGTGGCGATCAGCCCCCCCGCTAATACCAGCAGCCCCGCCGTCAGACCCACCACAAGCCGCGGACGCGCCGACCAGAGCGTTTGCCAGGCGGGTTTCGGGCCCTCGGTCATCGCTGGGGCCGTGACACGGTCCGGTGTGACCCCTCTAATCGCGGACTGTGCCGTGGCGCTCTCGTACACGAGCCGGTAGCCGATCCGGCTGAGGGTCTCGATTCGGATCTCTGGGGCATGGGCCAGATGACGGCGCAAGCGTCCAACCGCCCGGTGAAGGGCATCGTCGCTGATGGCGCGCCCAGACCAGCAGGCAGAGATCAGATCATCGCGGGTCAGAACCTCGCCGCGCGCCCGCACCAGCGCGACCAGCACCGTCATCACCTTGGGTTCGAGCGATTGCCGACCTTTGGGCGATACGATTTCCAAGGTGCGCGGGGAAACATGAAGTTCACCCAGGTTAAACGGCGGAACATCTTTAAGATCAATGGGTTCCGCTGCGTCGGTGAGGTCGCCGAAATGGGTCATCGGAAAATCATCGGAAAAAACTCCGCCTGGTGTCCTGTCGGTTCACGACCGCCTGCCGCACGCCGTTTCGGTCTCCCGAACGGTTTGCCCAGAGGTTCAACCATGCGCCCCCAACTCAGCCTCACTTGCTCCCTGTTTTGTCTCTTATCAGTCACTCATGCCTTCGCCCAGACCCAATCGGGTTCTGCGGCCGCGTCATCCGCACCGGCACGCGGCACTCAGGCACAGGCGGCGGACGCCTTTGGCAACCGCGCCGGATTAGAGATCAACGGTCTCTACAACGAAGGACAGGCCCGGGGCTTTAATCTGGGCACCACCGGGGCTTATCGGCTTGATGGCATGGTGTTTCGCTCCATCGGCGGGTTGCCCGATGTCATCACGGAAGATGTCTCGGTGCTGATCGGGGTCAATGGCGCCCAGGTCAATCAGCCCTCGCCTTCGGGAGTGGTCAACTACCGGCTCAAGGGCGGGGGCGAACAGAGATCGCCCTCGCGGCTGACAGTCGGGATCCGCGACCAGCAGGCCTCGCCGTTTCTAGTGCTGGATGTCGAACAGCGCAGTGACGACAACCGCCATCGGTTTGTCGGGGGCGTCCAACTTCGTCCCGAGATCACCTATACCGACTATAGCCAGGGCCGGGGGCAGGAGTGGGGCGGTGTATATCGCTACCTAGGGGACGCGCGACAGGTGAGTGTGTTCGCGGCCCAGACCCAGTATCGCTACCACGGGGATTTCGGGTTTTATACCCGGACTCCTTCGCGGCCCTATTTGCCGGATAATCAATTGAAATTCGGTCCCGACGATGCCCGCACGGATGTCCGAAATCAAACCCTTGGCCTTCAAGGCGTTCAAAATCTCGGCTCCAACACGCGGCTGGAGGTTTCCGTGATTGAGGCCCGCCAGCACTTCCTGGGGTCTGACTACACCTTCCTCGGGCTCGATGAGACCCCTCAGGCATCAGCAACGCTCTATCACAATCCACGCCGCAGCCGACGTAATCTGGCGGCGCAAGTCCAGTTGACGCAGACGTTTGGCGCATTGGGGGCTGAGCACAGCGTCGCGCTTGTCAGCCGCCAGACCCGCGAACGCTGGACTGAGGGGGGACAGCCGGGCCTCGACCTGGGCCTGATTGACTTGCGGGATCCGGTCTTTCCCAAGGTGATCTATTCGCACGATGATGGCCGCCGCGATCTGAATAAAGTGCGCAATGATACGTATGGGGTGACCTGGTTCGGGCGCTGGGGTGAGGGGTTGGAGGTCCGCGCCGGGGTGGACCGGACTCGATTCGACAAATCCTTTGCGTTACGCGACGGCAGCCGAAATGAACGTAATCTCAGCCATGAAACCCTAGGCTATGCCTCGGTTCTGTACCGACCAACGCCACGTCTCAGTCTGTTTGCCAGCTATGTCAAAGGCCTGGAGAATAGCGGCGTCGCGCCGATCAAGGCCCGCAATGCCTATGCCGTGTTGCCGCCGGTCATTGCCGAACAATGGGAGGCGGGGGGGCAATATCGCCTGACCCCTGACCTGACCCTGATTTCCGCTCTGTTTCGGATCGAAAAGCCATTCGCCGGTATGCGCGATGACGATATCTACGGATTTGTCGGCGATATCCGACATCAGGGGCTTGAGGTGTCACTGTCCGGGCGCTTGTCGCCCCAGACACAGATAAGCCTCGGGGCTGTGGCCATGTCTCAGCAATTGAGCGGGCCGCTGGTTGCCGCTGGGCGGGTCGGTAAGCAGCCCCCGGGGACCTCGCCCCGGGTCGTGAACCTCACGCTCAACCACACGATCGCGGCGGTGCCGGGCCTGTCCGTCGATGCGAACTTGGCGCATAACTCTGCGCGTGCAGCGGATAACCGAAATAGCTGGACTATTCCCGCCTATACCCGCCTCAATCTTGGGGCGCGCTATGTCTGGCACGCGTTCGATCGTCCACTGACTCTGCGGGCCTATGTGACCAACGTAACCGGCGAAACGGCCTTTGTCGGGCAGTCCTGGGGCCAGAACCTGCTTTTCGACCGCACGATTCGGCTCAGCCTGACGGCTCCGGTGGGCTGATCCCGGACGCGCAAACGCCGCCCGGAGGGTCCGGGCGGCGTCTGAGTTTCATCCTCTGAGGGGGATCAGAAGGTCGCAGTCACGGCCACCCACAGGCGACGCGGTTCCTGATTGTTGGCATAGAGGTTGGTGTAGCTCACCGTGCCTTTTTTGATGTCGCTCAGATACGGGCCGTATTCGACAAAATCCGTGTCAAACAGGTTATAGATCGTCGCGTTGACGCTGAGCGTGTCATTCAGCTTATAGCTGCCGCCGAGGTGGAACACGCCATAGGCCTTGTAGTCGCCATAGGTCGCCTTGGCATTGCTGGTGGCCGTATCTGCGGCGCGATAGCGGCGGCTGCGATATTCGCCCCGCAGCCAAAGGTTCAGCGCGTCGGTGGCGGTCCAGCGGACGAGCCCGTTCAGCATATGCTCCGGCGTGTCATTGAGCGGAAGGCCCTTTTGTGCGCCCGAGGTCTGCTCGGTATCGCTGAAGGTATAGTTGCCGCTCAGGACCCAGTCCGTCGCCGGCTGGAAGCGGGCCGTGACCTCTATGCCCTGGGTGCGGGCGGTGTCGATATTGACCGACTGGCCAAAGGTCTCGGGCCGGGGGAAGAAGCCCATGTCCGTGCAGCCGGCGCCATTGCGCTGACCCGCGGCATATTGGGTCGCCGTCAGGCCGAAGCTGCAGTTGCGCAGCGGGACGCCAGACGCGATCTTATCTTCGAACTTGTTGTGGAAGACGGTTACGCTGGTACGGAAATCGCGGCGATTGTCAAAGAACACAGCCAGTTCCGTGCTGGTGCTGGTTTCCGGCTTGAGGGAGGGAGTCCCGAGGATCGGGATCGTGCCTTGACCGCCAAAACCGACAATGCCCGGGGCAATCTGGTCGAGGCGCGGGGTTTTGAAGCCGCGGCTGATCCCGCCCTTGACGGTCCAGTGCGGCGTGGCATTCCAGACGGCATAGAGACGCGGGCTGCTCTGTCCGCCAAACACGCTGTGCTTGTCGTAACGATAACCGGCCGTGAGGTTGAAGGTCTCGCCCAGGGCCCAGGTGTCTTCGGCATAGAGAGCCCATTGGGTGTGCTTATAGGGTTTCGGCGAGACCGCATCGGTCATCTCCGCCTTCCAGTGCTGGCCGCCGACAAACAGGCTGTGGGCGCCGATTTGCTTGAAGAGCTGGGTCTCAAAGATGGTGTTGGTCGACTCCAGCGTCCGGGGCTGGCCCGCATTGGCCGTGCCCGACGGGACGATCCGACCCAGTTTCTCGCGGGTGCTGCGCGATAAGGTGGTGCTGAGATCGCCGAAACCCGTGCGCCAGTCATGTTTCAGCGCCAGCTCATTGTGGTTGAACTCAAGCGCATTGGCATAACCACCGGCAGCGGTATTGGTGCCCATCTGGCCCTTGCTGTTGTCATACCACTGCTCGGACACATCGCCGAACAACGACAGGTCATGATCCGGATGCGGGGTAACATTCAGACGGAAGCCGTAGGATTTGATCTCGCTTTCGGTCGGGCTCTTGCCGAAGCTGGTGATATTGACGTCTTTACCGTTGGCATCCTCATAGGACAGGCCAGAAGCCTCACGCTTTTGCAGGCGGCCATAGACGGACAGGCCGATCAGATCCCGCACCAGCGGGCCGTTGAGATAGACTTGGCCGCTGTTGATCCGGCCAAAGGCGTCGTCGCTCTGGAGTGTGGTATCGAGCGTCGTTGAGCCGGTCCAGGTCTTGCCCACCTTGCGGGTGATGATGTTGATCACGCCGCCGAGGGCGTCGGATCCGTAAAGCGTCGAGGCGGGCCCCCGCACGACTTCGATCCGCTCAATCGCGGATACTGGGGGCATGAAGCTGGTGGCCGTTTCCCCAAAGCCATTGATGGTGGTGACAAGCCCGGCCGGGTTTTGGCGGCGGCCATCGACGAGGATCAGGTTGTAATCAGAGCCCATGCCGCGGATGCTGATGTTCAGGCCGCCGGTTTTCCCCGCAGAGGCCCCCACATCGACGCCTTCGACGCTGGCCAGAACTTCGGCCAGGCTTTGTTGGCGGCTTTCTTTGATCTCCTTGTCACTGAGAACGCTGATCGAGGCCGGAGCCTTTTCGATCTTCTGGGCATAGCCTGCAGCGGTCACGACCACTTCCTGGACCTTATCATCGGCTAAAGTGCCGGTCGCCATGGCTTGGGCCAGGGTCGGCAGGGTCAAGACACTCAGGGCGGTGGACAAGAGCAGGCGTTGTTGCCACAGGCGGGACATAGGGCACTCCTTTGAATTGCGAGTGCCTCTCAATCATATCTCGTGGCCCTTGCAAACAGGAATGCGAATTATTCTTAAAAACTACCGTTCTTGCGGTAAATATGCCACACTTAAGACGATGGACGGAAAGAAGGTCTTCAAAAAAAAGCCCTAGGTCACGGCTTGGCAGGGCCTTTCGCACATGCGTAATCTGGTGGCCAAGAACAGGATTATGACCATGCGTGACTTTTACCGGATCCGGCGGCTGCCCCCCTATGTGTTTGAACAGGTCAATAAGGTAAAGGCGCGACTTCGGGCCGAAGGCGTGGACGTGATCGACTTTGGCATGGGCAATCCGGACATGCCAACCGCCCCGCACATTGTCGACAAACTGGTCGAGACGGTCGCTAAGCCAAGGGCCCATGGCTATTCCGTGTCCAAGGGGATCCAGGGGCTGCGCAAGGCCATGGCGGGGTATTACAAGCGCCGCTACGATGTGGATCTGAACCCGGAAACCGAGGTCGTGGCCACCCTGGGCTCCAAGGAGGGCTTTGCTAACCTGGCCATGGCCATTACGGCGCCGGGCGATACGGTGATCTGTCCAAACCCGGCCTATCCGATCCATGCCTTCGGGTTTCTGATGGCGGGTGGCGTGATCCGCCATGTTCCGGCCCTGTCCCCCGAAGAGTATTTGAGCGGTATCAGCCGGGCGGTGCGCCATACTGTGCCATCGCCCAGTGTACTGATCGTCTCCTATCCCTCCAATCCGACCGCCCAGTGGGTGGATCTCGATTTCTACAAGGAGGTGGTGAAATTGGGGGAAAAGCATGACCTGCTGATCCTGTCCGATATCGCCTATTCGGAAATCTATTTCGAGGATAACCCCCCGCCCTCCATCCTACAGGTGCCGGGGGCCAAGGCCCGCTCGGTCGAGATCAACAGCCTGTCCAAGACCTATGCCATGGCGGGCTGGCGCGTGGGCATGGTGGTGGGCAATGCCGAGGTCTGTGCGGCCTTGGCGCGGGTGAAGTCTTATCTGGACTACGGCGGGTTTACGCCGGTCCAGGTTGCGGCGGCGGCGGCTCTCAACGGGCCTCAAGACAATGTCGCCGAGATCCGCAACACCTATAAGGCGCGCCGCGATGTACTGATCGACAGCATGAAGCGCGCCGGTTGGGATATTCCGCCGCCACCGGCTTCGATGTTTGCTTGGGCCAAGATCCCCGACAAGTTTGCCCATCTGGGCTCGATCGAGTTCGCCAAGCTGCTGATCGAAGAAGCCCATGTGGCGGTCGCGCCGGGCCTCGGCTTTGGCGAATATGGCGAGGGCTACGTGCGGATCGGCTTGGTAGAAAACGAGCATCGGATCCGCCAGGCCGCGCGCAATATCAAGCGCTTGCTTCAGGGGGGCACTGTGTCCTCAGAGTCATCCGGGGACGGAATTTAAGTCTCGGTGGCTCTCGGGTTCTTGACGCGCTGCAACATCAGGCGTAGCGCGTCTTGTGAGTAATGGTGCACAGGAGGGCAGAATGACCCGTCTGGTTTTTGATATGAGCACGGCCGCTGAAGCCGAAGCGTTTATCAGCGCCTTTTTCCGCTTTCTTGAAGCCGCGACCTGTCAGCAGGCCGAGGCCGTTTCGCTGTCTCAAAATTCTGACGGCGTAAACGATGTGCGCGTTGTTTCGTTCGAAGATCCGGATATGGCTGAAAGCTTTCAGCAGTATTGGCTCTCCCGCCGTAAGTGGTTGGGCATTTCCTAATCTGTAATTATCGCGAAGGCTTCATGCCAAAAAAGTTGCCTATACCATTAAAGTGGCGACTATTATTTGTTCACACTGTTTTAGAGGTTTTGACGCATCTGCGGGGTGGCAATAGAGTCATTCTTGATGGTGCCGATCTGAAGGCGGGTGATTTAATAGTCAGTGGTTTTTTTGGAGAGGCTATTGGCGTGGGCCGGGCGGCCGTCCTGACATCTCAAGCCTTGGCCAGAGCTGGCTTCAATCCAAATCAGCATAACGTCAGGCAAAGTTTTTCCAAAGTTTTGACGGGCGATCGGTCTGGGCCCGGGCTGGCTCCGAAGGGTGTATGGCTCCAACATGCCAATGCGCCGGAAGGCATGGTTGCTGATCTCGCGATAGGCCCTCGGCATGGGCCTTACCGCATCGGCTATTGGGCTTGGGAGACATCTGTGGCTCCCGCACAATGGGCAAGGCGGGTGCCCACCTATCATGAAGTCTGGGTCCCTTCGGTCTTTTGCGCCGAAAGCCTGAAGGCGAGCCTGCACAACAATGGACTGGATGCCTTTTCAGACCGGATCCGGGTCATGCCTCACCCCTTGCCGCAGCCTCAACCGGTCGCGCAGAACCCGGCGCGGTTTGGTCTAAAGCCTTCGGCGGTCAGGGCCCTTTGCCTGTTTGATGCCCGGTCGGCTTTTGAACGAAAGAATCCTTGGGGGGCGATAGACGCCTGGTGTGCCGCTGTCCCAAATCCCGATCCGGATCGGGCTCAGCTGCTGGTCAAGTGCCTGGCTGGCGATGTCGCGACTCGGGACGGAGAACGCTTGCGGGCCTTGATTGCCCAACGCCCGGATATGGTGCTTCTGACCGAGCGGTTGTCAGAGGCGGATATGGACGTCTTGCTTGAAAGCATTGACCTTTTGATCTCGTTGCACCGGGCCGAGGGGTTCGGCTTGTCGCTGGCTGAAGCGATGTTGCGAGGCAAGGCAGTGGTGGCGACCGGTTGGTCTGGAAATCTTGAGTTTATGACGCAGCAGAACAGTGTCCTGGTCCCGGCCCGGATTGTGCCGGTCGATGATCCCGGAGGCACCTATCGCTGTGGCCAGTGGGCGGATCCAGATCTTAAGGTGGCGGCCAAGGAGATCCGCGATTTGCTGGTTGAACCCGAGCGAAGATCAAGGCTCGGCGCCGCCGCCCGAGAGATAGGTGAGGGTCTCAGGGCACCATGGTCGGCTGAAGCGCTCCGAGCCTTGCCCTTTTCGGCTTGGATTAACCCGGATTAAGCCGGTGTAAAGGCCCCAAAAACAGCGTCAGATTGTCATAAAACTGTCGCCCAGCACCGTAAGACCTCTGTTATCCTGTGCGCAGGAATACGGAGGGTCTGATGGGCCACGAAGTTCAGTCCGTTGCCGTTATTGGCTTTGGTCCGGTGGGCCGGGCCGTGACCGACCTGTTGATCAAGGCGGGTAATCCGGTCACGGTGCTCCAGCGATCTGAGCCCGCCGATCTGCCCGAAGGGACCCGCTTTGTGGCCTGTGACGCCCGTGAGCCGGATGCTCTGTTTGCCGGGGTCAAGGGCTGTAATGCGGTGATCGTCTGTCTCGGACTGCCCTACGACTCCGCGGTATGGACCCGGGACTGGCCGCGGGTGATGGCCAATCTGATCCGCTTGGGCCGCACCACGGGCCTGAGGATCGTGTTTTTCGACAACCTTTATATGTACGGCCCCCAAGAGGTGCCGCTGCATACCGGCATGCCGCTGACCCGCAAAGGGCAAAAGCCTCGGGTGCGGGCCGAGATCACGCGCGCCTGGCAGACCGCCGTGGCCACGGATCAGGATTTTCGATTTGTGGCGCTCCGGGCCTCGGATTTCTATGGGCCGGGCGAGGTCCAATCCCACCTGGGCACCGATGTGTTCCGGGCCATCGTAACGGGCCATCCGGTCCAGACCGTTCTCAGCCCCGACCTGCTCCATGATTTTGCCTATGTGCCGGACATTGCCCGGGCCCTGTGTCTGCTGCTGGACGCGCCGGACAGCGCCTATGGGCGGGCCTGGCACATGCCGTGTGCGACGACGGAAACCCCGCGTCAGCTGTTGCAACAGGCTGCGGCCCTGGCGGGAAAGCCGCTTAAGCTGCAGGCTTTGTCGCCTGCGCTGCTGCCCGTCATGGGGCTGGTGGTGCCAATGTTGCGTGAGCTTGTGGAAATGCGCTTCCAGTTTGACCGGCCTTATCGGATTGAGGCCATAGACTTTGCGCAGGCGTTTGCGTTTACCCCGACCCCGTTCGCTACAGGTCTGGCGGCGACTCTGGCAACGACTCTGGCGGCGACTAAGACCGCGAAGCCCGCGGATACTGGCCCGGAGCGGATTCCCGCGGCTGCAGACTAGGCCTGTCCCCCAAACGCACAAAACCCCGGGAACGCTGGGTTCACCGGGGCTTATGAAACGCGGATTGTTCGCTTGGCTTAGCGCGGGGCCAGGATCATGATCATCTGGCGGCCTTCCATGCGCGGTTCATATTCGCACTTGGCGACCGGATCAAAGTCGGCCTTGACCTGTTGCAGCAGCTTCATGCCGAGTTCCGGGTGGGCCATTTCACGACCCCGGAAGCGCAGGGTCACCTTGACCTTATCGCCTTCTTCGAAGAAGCGGTGCATCGCCTTGGCCTTCACCTCAAGATCGTGCTTGTCGATATTGGGCCGCAGCTTGATTTCTTTGATTTCGACGACCTTCTGGCGCTTGCGTGCCTCGGCCTTTTTCTTCTGCTCTTGGAAGCGGTACTTGCCGTAATCGAGGATCTTACAGACCGGCGGATCGGCGGTCGGAGAGACTTCGACAAGGTCGAGACCGGCTTCCTCGGCTGCTTCAAGCGCAGCAGAGGTCGGCATGATCCCCTGTTTTTCACCGTTGTGGTCGATCAACAAAACGCGCGGGACGCGGATTTCCTGGTTGATGCGCGGGCCATCCTTTACGGGCGGCGTCTGAATTGGGCGGCGAATAGGGGTGTCTCCTGACTGTTGGACCGTATGCGAAGTATCGCCCGCCTGTCGTTAAGGGCGGGTGAAGCCTCTCGATACATATGGCGAACGCCGCAGATTCAATCAAGCGGTTCCGCTCAGGCGGGTTAATTTTCAGCGCGATTGGCTTAAAAGCCGGGCATAAACGGCCAAAGTTCGGGCGCACATCACCGCGACCGAGAACTGGGCGGCGACGTGGGCCTGTCCGGCGCGGCCCATGGCGGCGCGGGCCGCGGGACTTAGCCCGGCGGCGGCCCGAAGCGCTTCGGCCCAGGCGGGGACATCCCCCGGCGGGACCAGCCAGCCGGTTTCACCGGGAACCACGGTTTCGCGGGTCGCCCCGTGGTCCGCCGCCAGCACCGGGCGGCCCATGGCCTGGGGTTCCACCGCCGTGCGGCCAAAGGCTTCAGGATCGAGCGACGGCGCGGCGGCGACATCCGTAGCCAGATAGGCGGCGGGCATGTCGCTGCAATGCCCCACCAGCGCCACATGGCCAGTCAGCCCCGCGCTCTCGATGCGGGCTTTCAGGCCCTCGGTATAGGCGCTGCGGCCCTGATCATCCCCGGCCAGAACGAGTTGAACCGCTGGCCCGCCGTGTTGGCGCAGATACGCGAGGGCATCAATCAGCAGCTCCTGACCTTTCCAGCGGGTCAGTCGGCCCGCCAGCAGCACGCGCAAGGCCCCGTCCGCCGGACCAAGCCCCCACTGGCTCAACAGCGCGGACACCCGGGCCGGATCGACGGCCTCGGGATTGAACCGGCTAAGGTCGACGCCGCGCGGAATGCTGATCACGCGGTCGGGGGCGATGGGGTGGGCCGCCAGCACATGGGCGCGAGTAAAATCGGAATTGGCGATGGTCAGATCGGCGCGGGTCATCACCCCGTTGTACCAGCGCTTCAGCCCTGTCTTGCCGTTGTAGATCCCGTGATAGGTGGTGACCGAGGCGGTTCCGGTCGCGCGGGCCGCCCACAGGGTAGCAAAGGCCGGAGCCCGCGAGCGCACATGCACGAGGTCAATCCCCTCGGCCCGGATCAAGGCCTTAAGGGCGCGGCCATTCTGGATCGCCACCAGCGGGTTCTTGCTCTGCATGGGCAGGCGGATCAGCATGCCTCCGGCGTCCTTGAGCGCGTCCTCAAGCCGCCCGCCCGCCGAAGCCACCAGTGCCCGCGCGCCGATATCGCTGAGGGCGCGGGCCATATCGACCGTCGTCTGTTCCACGCCGCCGGTATTCAGCTCGGGCACCACTTGCAGCACCGTGCGTCCTGCCAGAGCGGCTTTCAGGCTTTCAGGATCGGGGACAGAAGGGGTTTCAGTCACGGGCGCGTCACGGTATGCGGGGGCTCAGATCTAAGCCCGTCCAACAGGGTTTCCGGTGCATACACAGAAACGGCGCCGGATGCCTCATAAAAAGTCGCGCAAAAACAAACCATGCCCGGAGACCAACCTATGGATCCCGTTCAAGAGCACACCGGCACCCTGATCCGCCCGGGCCTCGCCCCTTTGGCGTGGAAACGCGTCGAGGGTCGAAAGGGCGCGGGCGCGCGCGTCCAGCCCACCCGGCTGTGGCTGGGCGGGTTCGCCTCGGACATGGACGGGACCAAGGCCCGCTGGCTGGCACAGCGCTCAGCCGACCAAGGGCGGGCGTTTCTTCGGTTTGACTATACGGCCCATGGGGCCTCGGGCGGGGACTGGGACGCCTGCCGGATCGAGACCTGGAAAGCCGATAGTTTGGCCGTGATCGACCAGCTGACCGAGGGGTCACTGGTGTTGATCGGCTCCAGCATGGGCGGCTGGATGGCGCTGCTGGCGGCGCTGGCCCGGCCCGAGCGGGTGGCGGCGCTAGTGCTGCTGGCCCCGGCGCCAGACTTTCCCCGCCGTCTGACCCTGCCGCGCCTCAACCCCGAACAGCAACGGGCCTATGAGACCAGCGGCTTCCATACCCTGCCGATGCAGGGCGCGCCGGACAAGGTGTTGTCCAAGGCCTTCTTTGACGAGTCCGCCGTCCATGAGGTGCTGGACAAGCCGTTGTCCATTGCCTGTCCCGTGCGGATCCTCCAGGGCGACCAGGATCCGGCGGTCCCCGTGAGCCACATGGAGGCCCTCTGCAAAGCCCTGACCGGGTCCGATGTGGTCACCACCCGCATCCGCGATGGCGACCATAGCCTGTCGCGCCCCGCCGACTTACAGCTTCTGGCCGCGATCCTTGAGGCGACCGAGGCGGGGATTTAGGTCTTAGTTGGGTTTGCGGGATGAAGCGCCTTGGCGGGCTTTGAGTAATTCAACCTCGCCCCGCGTGGCAAAGCCGTCGCCATTCTGGTCAAACTGTACGAAGGCTTGATCAATAACGCTTTCTACGTCCTTGCCTGGGTTGCTAGCCTGAAGCATCCGCAAAAACTCTCGTCGACTCAGGCGGTTATCCCTGTCCGCGTCAAACTCTTGAAAGATCCGCTCGACTTCAGGGGAGGATTGAGCTGGGCTAGCGGGTTGGGTGGGTGTTGGCTGCATGACCGCAAGGGCAAGAACGAATGTGTTCAGAAGCAGTTGAATCATTGATTTCCTCCAGTTGTAACATTGAAATTACATATAAAATTCCACATGGAAAAATTTGTCAACTAAAAGTTATAATCCATCTTGACGTGTCCCACTGGTGGATCAATCTTAAGCTGTTCAATTTTTGAACACCCAAAAATGGAGGAAGCAATGAAGCTATTCGACTCAACGAAGTCAGTATTGATGGCCGCAACAATTTTTACGGCAGCCGTTATTGCACCAAGCGCAGCCTTAGCAGATAAAAAGGGCGAGCCAAAAGAATGCATGGTAACGGTGGTACGGGTTTGCACTGACATCGATATCCCAATTATCGGCACAATTTGGATTTGCCGGGATGTTGAAGTGACCCAATGCGAGGGTTAATATAAAAAGAAGCTGGAGTGTGATCATAATATAAAAGGAATTATGGTCACCTCTAGCTTTTGAGATTTTTGTTTAATTCAGGGCTGGGAGATGTAATAATGGTTGGTATGTATTCCAAATATTCAAAATCAATTTCAGTTTTATTTTTATTTTTTACAACCTTGATTCCTGGGGTTGCTTATTCTGATGATATGCGTCATCATTCTCTTGAGTGCTATGAAGAATTGAGATTGGAATGTATTGAGGTAGTATTTCCAATAACGGGTGAAAAAGTTACATTTTGCGATTGGGTCTCGCGCACAGTATGCTCTTAAGACATTTTCCCCTTAGGGAGGAATTTTTAGTATGTTCGACTTACTTGCCTGTAGTTGTTTATCGGTTCTGGCCCCCTTTGCTCAGGAGGTAGTCGAAGCGCCTGCGCCCCAGGAGGTTCAAGAAATCACCGTCACGCTCAATCGGACCGAGCGCACATCTCTGATTGACCGACGCATCTATGATATCCGCACGCAATCAGACCGTGAAACCCTGATGAGCGGTGAGGCGATCATTCGGTTGCCGGGGGTGGTACGCACCACCGATGACAAGATCTCGGTGTTTGGCGACACCTCTGTCACCTATATGCTCGATGACAAATATATCGACGAAAGCATTGCCCAGCGCATTCCGGCATCGGAGCTGGAGCGGATCGAGGTGATTACCAATCCATCGGCGGCCCAAGGTGGGGCCGGTGGGGTGCGGATTATCCTCGTGACCCGCAAGAAAAAGCGTCCGCCGACCTCCACAATCAATGTTCAGGCCGACAGCCGCGAACGGGTGCGGCTGACCAGCGCGATTGTCTATGATGGCGATAAGCGGGGGCTGTGGAATAATACAACTCTGGAAAAAAACGTACAGCAGAGTGGCTCACGGAATGCGTATGCGGAAAAAAGTGGCCGCTTTCAAAGCACATCACAGAGTGATTATGAACAAGAATCCCGTCGCTATAATATCCTGCTTTTTCCTTACTATAAACTAAATCCAGAGCGTACAATTTCACTTGGCTTGGCTGCGAACGGCGGACGAGCGGAGAGTTCAAGCCTGTCGCAACAGACCGAGCAATTTACGGGCGGAATTCAGCGGGATATCAATCAACGCGGTTGGTCAGATGGCCAGAATGATTATGCGGAACTGACCTTTACTTATTCTGATAAACAATCCCAACATCACTTTGATCAGTTTAGCATGACCCTGACGCGGTCGGATCGTGACAATATCAGCGAATCCCGTGGTTTCAGGACCTATTCCGGGCGTGATACAACTCAGGAAAATGGCTTTCGTGCCCGAGCCGAAATCTCGCGGCAGTTCGACGGGGATATACTGAATTTTGGCCTTAATCTCGATGGCGAGGAGTCGCAAGATCAAAAGCTGAGAAACGGGCAGCGCCTTGATTTAGATTATACAGATTTCAAGGCCTATGGCTATGTTACCTATCAATTCAAGCTGGGTGACTTTACTGTCTTGCCGGGCCTGGGGATCGACTATACCCGCTTCACCATTGACCAGGCCTTGCCCGGGCTCAAGGATCGCGAAGTGACGCGGGTCCTTCCGTCACTGCATATCCAGCGGTCCCTGGGCAAGCGCTCCCAGCTCAGCTTCAGCTACAGCCGCAAGACCGGCGAAGAGTTTAACTTTGACCTGACCAATCTTGATCCTCGGATCCGGCAAGCGGGGGTTCAGTCCTATTGGGTGGGTAATCCGGATCTGAAGATCCCGCATCGCCACACCTTTGAGCTGCTCTATGAGACCAGCAGCAAGGACCATTCTCTGACTCTTATGGCCTTTGATCGGACTATTCGGAACAGCGTCCGGTCATTCAGCGTACTCTATGCGCCGGAACCGGGGGCCTTGCTGTCGCGGACGCAGAATTTTCACACCACCCAAACCCGGGGGCTGGATCTGACCTGGAAATATTCGGGGATTGATCGGTTGGTGGCCACATTGAACCTCAATGCCTCAGAGGTCCGCTATCAGGCCGAGACACCGATCCGGTCCTATCGGGTCAAGGGCCAGACGCTGAATACCAAGATCAATCTCGATTATCGGCTGAGCGATGCCGATAGCCTTTATTTGTCCCTCCAGCGGGACGGCAAGACCTATGGTCTGACTACCGTTCAGACGCCGCCGGGGGCGGTCAGCCTGAAATATACCCGGCAACTGGATCCGCGCACCTCGATCAGCGTCGATGCGCTCGATTTTCTGGCCAAGACGCGCCGTAAAACCCGGCAAGACACAGACCAGTTTGTGTCCGAAACCGACACCTTGCTGCAAACCCGGCGGATCCAGGTCACCCTGTCCCGCCGGTTCTAGGGCCGCTTAAGCGTCCACCATTTGCTGGTCGAGGGCGGCGGCGGTCATGGCTTTTTGCAGCTTTTCGAACGCCCGCACCTCGATCTGACGCACGCGCTCGCGGCTGACGCCATAGTGGGCCGCCAGGTCTTCGAGCGTAACCGGATCCTCGCGTAGGCGACGTTCGGTCAGGATGTGGCGCTCGCGGTCGTTCAGCTCGGCCATGGCGGTCTGTAGCAAGCTCATGCGCAGGCCATGCTCTTCGCTATCTGCGAGGGCGGTTTCCTGATCGATGCTGGTTTCATCCACCAGCCAGTCCTGCCATTCGCTTTCGGAATCAGCCCGCAAGGTGGTGTTGAGCGAGGAATCCGGCCCGGACAGGCGGCGGTTCATGCTCATCACTTCGTCGGTGGTGACGCCCAGCTTGGTCGCGATCTGTTCGGCCTGTTCGTGACGCAGGTCGCCGTCTTCGAGGGCGCTGATTTCTGACTTGGCCTTGCGCAGGTTGAAGAACAGCTTCTTCTGGGCGGCGGTGGTGCCCATTTTCACCAGCGACCACGACCGCAGCACATATTCCTGGATCGCGGCGCGGATCCACCACATGGCATAGGTGGCGAGGCGGAAGCCGCGCTCAGGGTCGAATTTCTTGACGGCCTGCATCAGACCGACGTTGCCCTCGGAAATGACTTCGCCGATCGGCAGGCCATAGCCGCGATAGCCCATGGCGATCTTGGCCACCAGACGCAGGTGACTGGTCACCAGCTTGTGAGCGGCCCCCGAGTCCGCATGGTCGGCCCAGCGACGGGCGAGCATGTACTCTTCGTCCTTGGACAACATCGGGAACTTGCGGATTTCGGACAGATACCGCGACAGTCCACCTTCGGGCGACATAATCGCTAAGGATTGGCTCGTCATGGTCCTAGTGTCTCCGGTTTCTGGCCTGTCCGGAACGGGATCAGGCCCTTGGGAATGTGACATCGTCTCGTCGCAGGGGTTCGTCATGGGCAAAAGCAATCGACCAGACTCCCTACGGATCTGCCGTCCTTGCAGATCTGGGTAGAGCCGCCGGAACCAGCAAGGGGCGGACACCTCGCCCTGACGGGTTTGTGACCGGGCCACACGGGCTATTTCCGACTGTGTGCCTAGGTTATCACTCTGGAACCGCACCTGACAAGGTTACATTTACGTAAAAATGTCATTACCCCTGAATTGGGCGGTCAAAGCTGGCGTAAAGCGGCCTGAAGGTGCGCCATATCCTCGGGCAGGGGGGTTTCAAACCGCAAGGGCGCGCCCGTGATGGGATGGACAAAGCCAAGCACGGTGGCATGCAGGGCCTGACGGGAAAAGCCAACGGTGTCCAGGCAGGCCTGGACCGGGCGCGCCGGGGCCCCCGCGCCATAGGTCGGATCGCCAAGGCAGGGACTGCCGAGGTGGGCCATGTGCACCCGGATCTGATGGGTGCGGCCGGTTTCGAGCGTACAGGCCACGAGACTGGCCAAGGGCGCAGCCCCAGCACGGGCGGGGAGGCCATAGGACTCGCGCACACGGTAATGGGTGATGGCGGTGCGTCCGCCGCTGCGCAGGATTGCCATCTTTTTGCGATCGTGGTGTGAGCGACCAATCTGGGTTTCGAGTGTGCCGACATCCTGACGCGGACTGCCGCGCACCAGCGCCAGATAGGTGCGCTCGATGGTGTGGGCGGAGAACAGGGCGCTCAGGCCCGCATGGGCGGCATCGGTCTTGGCCGCTACCATCACGCCCGAGGTGTCCTTGTCCAGTCGATGAACAATCCCCGGTCGGGCCACTCCGCCGATCCCCGAAAGACTATCACCGCAATGCCAGAGCAAGGCATTGACCAGCGTCCCGTCCGGGGTGCCAGGGGCCGGGTGCGCGGCCATGCCGGCCGGCTTATTGACGACAATCAGATGCGCGTCCTCGAACAGGATGGGCAAGTCGAGCGCCTGGGCCACGGGAGCCGCCGGGGCCGGGGCGGGGATCAGGATCGTATAGTCCCCTGAGCGGGCCTTTTCCTTGGATGAAACAGGCCGATTATCCGGGCCAAGGACCTTGCTCGCCTCGATCAGGGCCTGAAGCCGCGCCCTTGACAGATCCGGCGGGGCAAGGCCCGCCAAGGCCTTATCCACCCGGGTTCCCGTATCTGGGGAATCTGCCGTAAGGGTAAGGACTAAACGCCTGTCACTTTCGAGACACAGGTCTGTTTCAAAAAGGCTGTCATCGGTGTCGCTCACGATTCTGTCGCAGCCCTTTCATCGTCCCGTCACGTCCAAGGCTTAGGCGCAACCCTTAACAAAGGGTCAAAAGCCGACTGGGTGTGTTTGCCTGTTTGGTGGGTTTGATCCCTGTCTGCTTAGGGGATAGGCGATGATGGATAAGAACTTCAAGCGCGGTCTGATGTCGGCTGCGGGTTTGATCGGTCTGATGATGGCCGTTCCGGCGATGGCCCAGTCGCAAGCTGCGGCTGCGGCAAAGGCAGCGGTCCCGGCTTCGGACGTCGAAGAAGTGGTGGTGACCATCCAGAAGCGCGAACAGGCCACCGTCAATGTGCCGCTCGCCCTGACTGCCTATTCGGGCGGGACCCTCGAAAAGCTCGGCATCACCGACTTCGCCCAGCTTTCGAGCTTTGTGCCGGGCTTCCAGGTCCAGGACCAATCGCCGAACAACCCGGGCTTTGTGATGCGTGGCGTCACCACCGATGATGGCTCGGCCACGTCGGAAACCCGCGTGTCGGTGTTCCAGGACGGCGTGTCGATCTCGCGCTCGCGCGGGTCGTATGTTGAGCTGTTCGACATCAACCGCGTCGAAGTGGCCAAGGGCCCGCAGTCGACCTTGTTTGGTCGCGGCGCGTTGATCGGGGCGGTCAATATCGTCCAGAACAAGCCGAGCTTTGCCGGGTTTGATGCCAATTTCGCCGTCGGGGCCGGGACCTACAGCTATCGCCTGACCGAGGGCATGGTTAACCTGCCGCTGGGCGACATGTTCGCTGTGCGCCTGTCGGGCCGCGTCAAGTCGCGTGACGGCTATGTCGATAACCTGCTGGGTGGACAGGACTTCAATGGAACCGGCGTGGCTGCCGGTCGTCTGTCGCTGGCTTTCCGTCCGAACGATACCTTCCGCGCCGACCTGATCCTCAACCACGAGCGCGATGCGACCCCAGGCACGGCCTTCAAGTCTGGCACCTATGTGCCGGTCGATCCGAACACGGGTAAGGTTCTGGGCGATCTGAAGCCGCAAAACGGCGCGGCCCTCAGCTCCTCGGCCGGGTTCATGGACGGCCGTGACCTCGGCCTGCGCCGCACGGTCGAAGGCGCCACCCTGCTGATGACCTACAAGCTGTCGGACAGCCTGACGCTGAACAGCATCACCGCCAGCCGCCAGTTCGACTCGAGCGAAGTGTTCGACGCGGACGGCTTCTCCTTGCCGCTGTTTGTCTTCGGCGAAAACGCCAAGGGCCGTCAGCTCAGCCAGGAACTGCGCGTGAACTTTGACAACGGCGGGGCCTTCAGCGGCTTCGTCGGCGCCAGCTACTTTGATGAAAAAGGCCGCCAGTCGGTGCCGCTCCAGTTCGACGAGCGCACAGCGGCCCTGTTCCTCGGCGGGGCTCTGACCCGTCCGGCGCACCAGTCGATCCCGCAAGTGCAGGGTACCCTGCCGTTCGTGTTCGGTCCGGCGGCGGCTTTGATCAAGCCTGCGCACCGCGAGACCTACACCAACTACGGGGAAACCCGCTCGGTGGACGTGTTCGGTGACCTGACCTTCAAAGCGACCGAGCAGCTCGAGCTGAGCGCCGGTGTGCGCTACACCAAGGACGACAAAAAGTCGGCTTTCGCCTCGACCCTCGACAACGGCGGTTCGGTGCTCGCGGCTCTGACCGCGCGTCTGCCGGTCGGCACCCCGGTCGGTCTGTTCGTCCAGCCGACCAACGGCAAGGTGGAAAAGAGCTTTGAGGATGACGGCCTGACCTATCGCCTGGTCGCGCGTTACGCCCCGTCCAAGACGGTCAGCCTCTATGCCTCGTACGCCCGCGGTCGCCAGCCCAAGGTGCTGAACGCTTCGACCCCGCTGACGCCGTTCGGCGCGGTGGTGTTCTCCGAAGCCAAGGCCGAGACGGTCGACAGCCTTGAAGTCGGCGCCAAGGCCCGCCTGATGGACGGTCGCCTGAGCCTCGATGGTGCAGTCTATCAATACGAGTATAAAAACTTCCAGACCCAGATCCCGAACCCGGCTGGAACCGGCTTCCTTACGGTCAGCGCCGGTGAAGCCAAGTCGTACGGCTTCGAAGGTCAGGCTGATTTTAAGGCTGCTGACTGGGCGCAACTGTTCGCCACCTATGCCTACACCAAGGCCCGTTTCGGCAACGGTCGCTTCGACGGCAACCGCTTCCGTCTGAGCCCGGATCACAAGGTCTCGCTGGGTGCCACCTTCAAGGCCGACTTTGCGGGCGGCGACTGGGCCTTTACCCCGACCTACACCTGGCAGTCGGAAACGGTGTTCTCAAACGATAACGATCTGTCGAAGTTCCAGGTGCGCGGTGCGGGCCAAGGCTTCTCGGACATTGTCGTCGACGAAAAGCAAAAGGCTTTTGGTCTGCTGAACCTGCGCCTGACCTATACGCCGACGGACAGCAATCTGACGGTCGAAGGTTTCGTCGAGAACGCCCTCGATCAGGAATATATCAAGGACGCCGGCAACACCGGGGACAACTTCGGTATTGCCACCTTCATCGCTGGGGCCCCGCGCACCAGCGGCGTGGTGCTGCGCCTGCGTTACTAAGTCTGAAGTCCGGGCGCGTCTCAGTGACGCGCCCGGGTTTGGACGGTTCGGGCCGGGTCTGAGGGGGGACCTCTGGCCAGATGCAAGGACGCCGGGTCGGATCGGTGATACGGTCCGGGGGATGCCCGGCGTCTTTGCGCCCCTTTTCATGTGCTTGTTGTGTGTAGCCGTCTGGACCCTTCCGGACGGAAAACTTTTCTGGGGCAGGCGCAGACGCGGTTTGCGACATGTCCCGCTCGCTGCCTGATGGGAGACTGCACCATGCGCCGTAAGACGTCCGGAACTCAAGATTTGACTATGGCCCAAGGTCTGGATCGCCGCCGTCTGCTGGGCCTTTTGGGTGTGGGCGCCGTGCCTCTGGCGGCCTGTTCCGCGCAGCCGTCCGCCAAGGAAGCGGCGGGTACGGGTGAGTTAACCAGCGTGGCCCGCACCAAGGCGGGTTTTCTGCATGGCCTGGCGTCGGGCGATCCCTATGCCGACAGCGTGTTGCTGTGGACCCGCTTTACGCCGGTGGATCTGAGCGCGTCGACGCGCGTCACCTGGTTTGTTCATGACACCCAAGGCACGCTGGTGGCGCGCGGTGAGGTCATGACTGGCCCCGAGCGCGACCATACGGTCAAGGTGGTCGTCGAGGGGCTCAAGCCCGCCACCGATTACCGTTATGGCTTTGAAGCGGCCGGCTACACCAGCGAAGAGGGGCGGACCCGGACCCTGCCGGTGGGCGATCTTCCGAAACTGACCTTGGCGGTGGCGTCCTGTTCAAACTTTGTCGCCGGGCTGTTCAATGGCTATGACGCCATCGCGCGCGAGCCGGAGCTGGATGCCGTTATCCACCTCGGCGACTACATCTATGAATACGGCGGTGCCGAGGCCTATGGGGTCAAAAAGGGCTTTACCGCTGAAGCTGGCCGCTTGCACCAGCCGCCGCACGAGATCGTGTCCTTGAGCGATTATCGTCTGCGCCACGCTCAGTATAAGGCCGATCCCGATCTTCAGGCGGCCCATGCCCGCGCTCCGTGGATTGTGGTGTTTGACGATCACGAGATCACCAACGATCCCTGGCGCGACGGCGCGGAAAATCACCAGCCGGACGATGGCGAAGGGGCCTGGGCCGCGCGCAAGGCCGTGGCGCTCAAGGCCTATTACGAGTGGATGCCGATCCGCGAACCGCGCCCCGGCGCGATGCTCGAAGGGATCAACCGCAGCTTCCGGTTTGGCAACCTGGCCGCACTGCATATGCTGGAAACCCGGCTGCTGGCCCGCGACAAGCAACTCGATTACCTCACTGACCTTCCGGCGGGATCAACGGGCGAAACCCCGGTCGAGATCCGTGCTTTCAAGGAAAAGCTCAATGATCCCAACCGCGCCCTGATGGGGCCGGAGCAAAGGGCCTGGCTGGCGGGCGAAGTCCAGTCGGCTGTGCGCGATGGGGTGGTCTGGCAGTTGATCGGCAGTCAAGTGATTATGGCCCGGGTCAAGGGGCCGGACGTGCTCAAGATCAAGGGCGAGCTGTTCGTCGAGGGCCTGTTGGCGCTGGCGGGCGACAAGATCAAGACCCTTGCCCGCCGCTATTTCCGCATGTTCCGCATGGGCCTGCCGTTCAACCTGGATGCCTGGGATGGCTATCCGGTCGAGCGCGAGCGGGTGCTGAACCTGTTCCGCCGTGCGGGGGCCCGTCCGGTTGTCCTGACTGGGGACAGCCACTGCCTGTGGGCCAACCATCTGACGCTCGCCGACGGCAGCCTGGCCGGGATCGAGTTTGGAGCGCCGGGGATCACCAGCCCCGGGGTCAATTTCGGGGCCATTATGTCGGCGCGCGAGGTCTCTGATGCCGTGGTCGCCGCCAATCCGGACGTGATCGCGGCCCGTAACGACGCCCAGGGCTATGTGCGCGTGACCCTGACGCCGGAGCAGGTGCGCGGCGACTGGATCGAGGTCTCGACCCTGACCAGCCGCGACTATAGCGCCACCGTGACCAAGAGCTTTGTCAGTCAGGCAACCCCGACCGGACTGTCCCCGCTGAAGACGCTTTAAGCGTCTCAGAGCTTCTGTTCCTTGACCCCGAGCGCGTCAGCCAGGCGGGTCTTGGCGCTGCCGGGACGCAGGGGCTTTTGCTGGCTTTCGTGCGCCGCCCAACCGCTGAGGGTCAGGAT
>JBKBWB010000309.1:0-2789 GCA_046289215.1 Asticcacaulis sp.
GTCGCGCGCGGTTTCGAGGTGGCCGGTCTTGAGGTTGGCGGCGATGGCCTGAGCCACCGGCGCGGACAGCAACAGACGGTTGCCGCTCAGCGAAGCCGCCGCGCCTTGGAGCAATGCGCCCGTCACCGCCGGATTGGCAAGAAAGGCCGAGGGAGCGATGCGCCCTGCCCCCAGACCCGAGCCAAAGGCCGACATGTTCAGTTGGCCGGTCAGTTGCGCGAGGGCATAACGCTCATCAAACTGGGCGGGCGTAGCGTCGCTGGCTTTTTCCTGGAAATAGCCGACGCCCGCAAACCAGCTGACCGGACCGCCGTCGTCAAAGTTCAGACGGAACTCCTGGCTCCACTGACGGCCCTTGGCGACGTTGGCAAAGCTGATGATCTCAGCGGCGGTACCGTCCGAATCGCCGGTTTCGGTGGCTTCAAACCCGCGCCAGGCGGTGGTGCTGTTGAGCTTTAAGCTGTCCGAGATCTGATAGTTGCTGATCAGGGTCAGACCATAGACTTCGCGGTCGAGACCCAGGGACTTGCCGCCCAGAAAACCCTTGGGCAGAGCCAGCGCCGCCGCATCTTGCGGCTTAAGGGTGCCGGTCACAGCCCCGGTGGTCAGGTTCGACGGAAAGATCAGGTGCGATTTGAACGCGGTCGCCGCCGGCTCGTCTTTTTGATAGTTGCCGATCAGGTCAAACGACAAATTCGCCATCGGCTCCCAGCGCGCCGCAATCCGGCCCGCGCGGGTATCTTGGGAGTTCAGGTCCCCGCCAAGCAGGTTCTTGACATAGCCATCCCGCTCAGCCACGCGGCCCGAAACGCGCAAGGCAAAGGTCTCGCCCATGGGCATGTTGATCATGCCTTCGAGGCTGCGGGCATTGAAGTTGCCGAAGCTGACCGCCCCGCCGGCATCAAAGGCTCCGGTCTTGGCTTTTTTCTGGATTACATTGACGCCGCCGATCAGCGAGCCGCGGCCAAACAGGGTCGATTGCGGACCCTTGGCGATTTCCACGCGCTCGATGTCAAACAACTCGATGTAGGAGCCAGCCGAACGGGTGATCGACACGCCATCCTGGAACACCGACACGCGCGGCTCCGAATAGCCGCTCAGCGAGTCAGAGGTCAGGCCGCGAACGACAAAGCCGGGGTTGTTCGGCGACTGATTTTGCACCTCAAAACCCGGCACAAAAGTAGAAAGCTTGTCGAACTCGGTGATTCCGGTCCGCTCCAGCTGTGCCCCGCCATAGGCGGTGATGGTAGCCGGAACGTCCTTGATCGCCTGTTCGCGCTTTTGCACGGTGACAATCACTTCTTCGATGGTGTCCGAAGGCGGGGTTTGCGCCTCTTGGGCCAGAGCCGGAACGGCCAGCAGAAGGACCGAAATCGCAGCCGCACTCCCGAGCGTGGCGCGTTTGGAGAGCATGGAGTTTCGCATGGGTGTTCCCCCTCGTGTTTTTGCAGGGACAACGCCAGTAACGCAGTTTTCCCTAAGGTGTGAGCAGGCTTCCACAGTTCCGTGACAGTTCCGTGTCACTTTACGCCATATTGGCGAGAATTCGCGTTACACGGAGTTTTCAGTTGCCAGTGCGTCATTCCGGACTCATGGTCCGCGGCCGACTTTTAAGGACCCGTTTATGACCCGAAGCCCGATCTGGGATGCTGTGATTCTTGGCGCTGGTGCCGCTGGCCTGATGTGCGCCATCGAGGCCGCCCGGCGGGGCAAGCGGGTGATTGTGCTCGACCATGCCGCCAAGCCCGCTGAAAAGATCCGAATTTCTGGTGGGGGGCGGTGTAATTTCACCAACCTGAACACGGCGCCATCAGCGTTTCTGTCGGATAATCCGCGCTTTTGTATTTCGGCCCTACGCCGGTTCACCGCCCAGGACTTTGTCAGCCGGGTGCGCAGTCACGGCATCCCCTATCACGAAAAGACCCTTGGGCAGTTGTTCTGTGACGACAGCGCGCACGACATCATCAACATGCTGTTGCGTGACCTCGATACGGCGGGCGGTCAGTTGCAGCTCAAGACCGAGATCCGGGGCGTCTCGCGTGAAGGCGTCGGCTTTCGCATCGAAACCTCGGCCGGGGCCTATGCCGCCAAGGCGCTGGTGCTGGCTACCGGCGGGCTGTCGATCCCAAAAATGGGGGCCACGGGCCTCGCCTATGAGCTGGCGCGCCAGTTTGGCCATTCGATCGTCCCGACCCGCGCCGGATTGGTGCCGATCACTTTTGGGGGTGACGCGCTTGAGCCACTCAAGGCTCTAGCCGGGGTCGCCCTGCCCATTCGCGCACGCTTTGGCAAAGTCAAGTTTGACGAAGCCATGCTGTTTACACACCGGGGCCTGAGCGGTCCGGCGGTGTTGCAAATCTCGTCCTATTGGCAACCGGGTACACCGCTGGAGCTGGACCTATGGCCCGATGGCGGCTTTGCCGAAACCCTGCGGTCGGCCCGCACCACACATGCTCGTCAGGACGTTCTGACCATCCTGTCCCAAGCGTTTCCAAGACGTCTGGCTGAGGCACTGGTGGTGGAACTGGGCCTTTCGGGACGCATGGCCGATCTAAGCGATAAGGGCATTGAGCGCCTGACCCGCCGGGTCAGCCCGTGGAGCGTGCGTCCGCTCGGCACCGAAGGCTATCGAACCGCCGAAGTCACAGTCGGCGGGGTTAATACCCGTGAATTGTCGAGCCAGACCCTGGAGAGCCAGCTCTGTCCAGGGCTTTACATCATCGGCGAAGCCGCCGACGTGACCGGGCACCTCGGCGGCTATAACTTCCAGGGGGCCTGGTCCAGCGGCT
>JBKBWB010000310.1:0-2782 GCA_046289215.1 Asticcacaulis sp.
GTCCGGTTGTATTAACATGATGTAATGTCAACATGATTTTGTGACATCATGGTTTGAGTTTTGATTGACTATCCTGTAACCCTGTTCGCCGTTTGTTGGGCGGGGTTTCAAGGGCGTCGGAATGGGTAAGACAGACGGGCTTGTCTATGGCGGGATCCTGGGCCTTTGTGTCCTCGGGGGCTTTATTGGCCTGGATGCCGGGGGGCTGGCCATGGTGGGTCTTGGCGCGGCCGGTCTGTGGATGGGCATGATGGCGCTCGTGCGCGGTGTTGACGAAGACACCGATGGCGAGGGCAATTCACCGGTCGCCACCTTTACAGGGCTTGCTGCACGTATCCGGGGCGTCGCTACTGTGCTGATCAGCGGCTTTGTGGGGCTGGCCGGACTGGTGATGGTTCTGAACCTGGGGGGGCTTTTTCTGGGGCTGGCCCAGGGCGGAGGCGCCTTGATCATGACGCTGCTGGGCGTCTGGATTGCCTTGGACGGAATGGTCCGGGTGCTGGGGAGCGACGAAGCACGCGAAGATGCCGCATCGTTTTTTCAAAGCGTGCCGGGCCGGATTATCGGCGGCTTGCAGCTTGCCTTTGGCTCGGTGCTGATCGTGATCAGTCTGTGGTTCTGGCTGTACGGGGCCGCCCTGATGCGAGACCTGAGCCGGCTCTAGGAAGCGCGAAGCGGCAGGCCGTCCGCAGGTGGGCCGCTGTGAAATCGGAACTCGGTGTCGGGCGTGGCGATCAGCGCCTGTTCGGTGGCGCGGATGATGTCCAGCCGCTCGGCGATATCAACTGTGTCGCCATAGCGCTCAGCCAACATCAGATAATTACGATAATGACGGCCTTCGCTTTCCAGCAAGCCGGCATAGAACTTCGCCAGTTCCGCATCGAGATGCGGCACCAGCGCGGCAAACCGCTCGCATGAGCGGGCCTCGATAAAGGCCCCGATCAGCAGAATATCCGTCATCATGCCGGGTTCTTCGCGCCGGACCAGCGCCCGCAGGCCAGAGGCATAGCGCGCGGCGGATAAGGGGCGAAGGGCAATGCCGCGCGTTTTGATCAGCTTCATCACCTGTTCGTGGTGCACCAGCTCTTCGCGGGCGAGGCGGCTCATTTTGTCGACCAGATCCGCATGCAACTGATACTTGGCCATCAGGTTAAGCGCCGTCGAGGCGGCTTTGTACTCGCAGGCCTTATGGTCGAGTAGCAGAAGGTCTGGATTGGCCAGGGCCCAGTGGATCCAGGCGTCGGGCGTGCGTGACCCCAGAAACGCAACAATCTCGGTGACCAGAGTCTCAGAGCGGGCAAAAGGGGAGGGGGGCAAGTCCGTCGTCATGCCGTGCCTTTGTCAGAGGCGGGATGGCATTTCAAGTCTCCCTGTGGCCTTGACCCGGGGCGGCATAACGCCAATCTGCCACTGAACCATGGGAGAGACCAATATGATCCGTACGACTGGATTGGCGGCCTTTGAGGCCAAGGGGCCGCTTTCGCCCCATACGTTTGAGCGCCGTGCGGTGGGACCGCGCGATGTGGCGATCGATATTCTTTACTGCGGGATATGCCATTCGGATCTGCACTTTGCCCATGGCGACTGGGGCCAGATCCCGTATCCGGCTATTCCGGGACATGAGATCATCGGCACGGTCACAGCCGTTGGTGCGGAGGTCAGCCGCTTCCGCGAAGGCGAGACCGTCGGGGTGGGCTGTATGGTCGACAGCTGCCGCACCTGTGCCGCCTGTGGCACAGGCCTTGAGCAATACTGCGATACCGGCCCGACCTATACCTATGGCAGTGTCGAAAAGCAGTCCGGCCAGATGACGCTCGGCGGCTATGCCCGGGCGATTGTTGTCGATCAGGACTTTGTGCTGCGCATTCCGAAGGGGCTCGATCTGGCGGCTGCGGCGCCGCTTCTGTGCGCCGGGATCACCACCTATTCACCCTTGCGTCACTGGAATGTCGGTCCGGGGCAACAGGTTGGGGTCGTGGGCCTGGGCGGGTTGGGCCATATGGCGATCAAGATAGCCAAGGCCATGGGGGCCGAGGTGACGCTGTTTACCACCTCCGCCAGCAAGGGCGCAGACGCCAAGCGGCTGGGGGCCGATCATGTGGTCGTCAGCACCGATGCCGAGGCGATGAAGGCAGTGGCCAATCGGTTTGACTTCATCCTCAATACCGTGGCCGCGCCTCACGATCTGGCGACCTATATCGTGTTGCTAAAGCTCGATGGGACCATGGTGCTGGTCGGCGCCCCGGCGGAACCGCACAAGCCCTTGCATGCGGGGGCGCTGTTCAGTCGCCGTCGCACGGTGGCGGGTTCGCTGATCGGCGGGGTGGCCGAGACCCAGGAGATGCTCGATTTCTGTGCCGCCCATGGCATTGTTTCGGACATCGAGCTGATTGACCCCTCGCAGATCAATACGGCCTGGGACCGGTTGCTCAAGAGCGATGTCAAATACCGCTTTGTACTCGACATGCAAAAGCTGGCGGCGGCGGCCTAAGCTTTTACCAGACCGCTCTTGCCTTGGCGGGCCTTTTCCCGTAAAAGGCCCGCTCCGGCGCTTCGGGGTAACCCGAGTGTCGTTCTGTCCGAGACCTTCGGGGATCAGGGGCCGCCTGATCCGTAATGCACCCAGAGCCCTGGGTACACGAATTGAGACGGGACGCGACAGCCAAGAGGATTATGGACACGGGTTCTTCGGAACGCGCCGTTCTGGCCTTGGGTGATAAGCTTCTCATCTGGACAGCTGACAAGACCGCAGGGGGCAACTCCGGCGCTTTTGTCGTTTCTC
>JBKBWB010000311.1:0-2777 GCA_046289215.1 Asticcacaulis sp.
CAATACCCGCACCGCCACCCCCCATGATCTCGAACCGTTTCTGGGGGTCGAGCCTGAGGCCTCTTTGTTTGATGCGGCCAGCGATGCCTTTGGCGGTCGGATGAAACAGGCTCAGGCGGCTCTGCAACGGGCCTTTGCCGAGGGCGAAAGCGGTCCGGCCGCCGTGCGCGCGGTCACCTTTCATATGGGCCGCTTGCGCCGCATCTTGACCCTGATTGCCTCTGGCACCGGCCCCAAGGAGGCCGCCAAGGCCGCCGGCGTGTTCTGGAAACAGGAGCAAGAGGTCCTGCGACAGGTGCGTAGTTGGTCCTTGGAAGATCTGACTGCTCTGGCCGCAGAGGTGGTCGAGGCCGACCGCCTGACCAAGCGCACCGGCATGCCCGACCACCTGATCGCCGAGCGTTTGATCATGACCGTTGCGGGCCGGGCACGGCGCTTGGGGCTTTAGAATTACCTGTGGGACGCATAAAAATAAGCCCGGCGGGGGGATAACCGCCGGGCCTAAGGATTCTCTCACACCAGGGCCGGGAGGGGATAGATCCGGCAACAGGAACCGGCGAGACCGCCGCCTCGCCATGTGTGAAATTTAGCACGACCAAAATAAAAAGCAACCGGAAAATACTTTATTTTTAGTCGTCACATTTGTGCCACATCAACTGAGGCGCGTTCAGGGCGCAGCAACATCCTTAAGCGAGAACAGGCGCGAGTCAACCGAGCGGGTCTCAAAAGTGGTCAGGACCACTCGAGTCTGACGCCCTTGCATATCGGTGACGGTCCAATCGGTCAGCCGCAGCGGACCCTCAGCAAAACTCAGGGTGATCGAGCCTTCGGCTTCGCGCCGGATATCGCGGGCGGTTAGCTGAAAGCCCTCGCGCGTCTTCACCACCCGGTCCACCTGAACCCCGCGATCGAGACGGATCTGCTTGGCTACAAACAGAGACAGGGGGGTGACAGACAATGGATAGGTATCTTTGGTCTTCAGACGCGGATCCCAGACCAGCACCGTCTTGCCGTCCGATACGACCTGCAGGCTGTAGGGGGCATCATAGGAAAAGCGGATTTTGCCGGGCCGTTGCAGGAACCAGCTGCCGGTCGTGACCCGATTGGCTGCGTCGGTTTGGGCAAAGCGACCGCTGGCGGCGCTCAGACCCTCAAGGTAGCGCGTGGCCTTGGCCACCAAAGCCTTGTCCTCGGCGCTCAATCGCACTGGGGCGGCCCGCGTGACGGTTGTGCTGCGACCTTGGGCGTCAGCAGAGGAGGGCACGCCAGATCCGGCACCGATCCCGAGGCTGAGCGCCAGGGTTAAGAGGAACCCGGGCACGTAAGCGGGCCTGCGCTGCGGACGGGTTATCAAATACGACATGCTTGAACCTCATAACGGACGGATTGGGACCATAGTCCGATCCTGCCGATCCGTCCTGAACCTTTACTGACAAAGCATGACAGCATTTCGGCAGTTGCGCCCGCGGCGTAAACCGGCGGCTAATCAAACAGGGGGTGGCGCCCCCACGAGGATATCACGCTTGCCAGCATGGTTGGCGGGGCTGATGATGCCTTCTTGTTCCATTCGCTCGATCAACGAGGCGGCGCGGTTATAGCCGATCTGCAAACGACGCTGGACATAGCTGGTCGAGGCCTTGCGGTCGCGCGTGACCACCGCCACCGCCCGGTCATAGAGGTCATCGCCGGACGTGCCGCCTTCGCCCCATTCGCCGCCGCCGCCGTCTTCATCGTCTCCGCCCTCGGTGACATCATCGAGATACTGCGGCTCGCCCTGATCCTTGAGGTAGGTGGCCACGGCCTCGACCTCGCCGTCGGATACGAACGGGCCGTGCAGACGGGTGATCCGTCCACCCCCCGCCATGAACAGCATGTCGCCCTGGCCCAGCAGCTGCTCGGCCCCCTGTTCTCCCAGGATGGTGCGGCTGTCGATCTTAGAGGTGACCTGAAAGCTGATGCGGGTGGGGAAGTTGGCCTTGATCGTCCCGGTGATCACGTCCACCGACGGGCGCTGTGTGGCCATGATCAGGTGGATCCCGGCGGCGCGGGCCATCTGGGCCAGTCGCTGGACGGCTCCTTCGATATCCTTGCCCGCCACCATCATCAGGTCTGCCACCTCGTCGACCACGACCACCAAATAGGGCATGGGCTCAGGCGTGATCTTCTCTTCCTCAAAGATCGGTCGACCATTGTCATCAAAGCCGGTCTGGACGGTGCGGACGAAATGTTCACCCCGCGCCAGGGCTTCCTTGGCCTTTTCATTATAGCTGGCGACGTTACGCACATTGATCTTGGACATCCGCCGATAGCGATCTTCCATCTCGCGCACGGTCCATTTCAACGCTACCACCGCCTTTTTCGGATCGGTCACCACCGGCGCCAAGAGATGCGGGATGCCGTCATAGATCGACAGTTCGAGCATTTTCGGGTCGATCATGATGAACCGGCACTGGTCCGGCGGCAGCCGGTACAGGATCGACAGGATCATGGCATTGACCCCCACCGATTTCCCGGACCCGGTGGTCCCCGCGATCAAAAGGTGGGGCATGCGCGCCAGATCGGCGATATAGGGCTCACCACCAATCGACTCCCCGAGCGCCATGGGCAGGACGTGGGTGGTCTTTTCATAATCCGATGATGCCAAAAGGTCGCGCAGATAGACGGTCTCGCGCTTGGCATTGGGCAATTCAATCCCGATGGCGTTGCGCCCCTGAACCACCGCAACACGGCACGCCCGCGCGCTCATCGAGCGGGCAATATCGTCCGACAGCGCCACA
>JBKBWB010000312.1:0-1695 GCA_046289215.1 Asticcacaulis sp.
GGCTATGCCGTAGGTCGTGGTGGCGGTCGCCGGCGAGACATTGGTGACGAAGATGTCGCGTTGTCCTGGCCAGACCCGTTGCGAGGTCATTCGTTTCCAGGTGTTCACCGACGGATGCCCATCGGCCCGAGACCCGATGACGATCACCCGGGGACGAAGCGCCGCCAGAAATGGAATACTGTTGGAATCCCAGCTGCCATGATGGTTGGCCTTCATGGCGTCGACCGGTCCAGTAGCCTGGCCGACCAAGGGCTCCACATTCCCCCAGGCAGGCGGGGTGGCCGCTGTCTCCTCATTGATCGAAGACAGGTCGCCGCCAGTGAAATAGTCGAACGGACCGTAGCTGACGCGAAACGTGATGCTGAACTTGTTCTCGTCCGGCTGGTCGTCTTCAGGCCAGGTCTCAGAGGCAGGGAACAAAGCGCGCGTAGCCGCGCCCTGTCCGGTCCAGAGCACCCCGTTTGCGTATAGGTTCCGGATCTGGAATTGGGGATAGGTGTGGGCGTCGTGCACCAGGATCAGTTGATCAGCGCGCCCGGGCTGGAATCGCTCCACCTGAAGATGATTGTGTTCGGTCTGCCAAGCCAAGAAGGTGCGGTAGTTGGTCATCGTGCGGTCCGAAATCGGCCTCGGATAGTCGTAGTCAGGCCAAGCGCGGTCGATCACCTTTGCGATCGGCAGATGCTCTGCGACTTCCGTGATGCCGCTCAGCCGATAGGCGCCATTGGCCGCCCACGGAGAGCTATCCACGATCGCGCCCATGTGGTCGCCGTGGAAGTGGCTAATCAAGGCATAATCGATTCCCGGTGCGGACGGGGGCAGGACGCGCTGCAGATAGCGCGCCACCCATTCACCCGGAGCGCGCGAACTGTCAGGCCGTGTAGGCAGCGAGAAGGGCGGCCGTTCCACGGTCTTGCCACTCATGTCGACGAGAAGGCTGGTGCCATCAGGCAGGATCAGCAGCTGGGCCTCCCCTCGTCCCGTATTGATGTGATGAATGTCCATCTCGCCCTTCCGCCATGGGCTCAGCGGTGCGCCGATAGCGGGATCGATGCTTTGCGCCCAGGCGGGGACGGCGAAGCCCACGACAAGAGCGGCGACGGCTAAAACGGGTCTGAGTGTCATCTTGGCCTCGAAGGTCGCTCGATCGCGCCTTGTTGCGGAGATTTGGGATTGGGGCGTCGACGCCCGCACGACCGGCGGTCGAGATCAGAAGCGAGCGCGGAAACCGACGGTGGCCTTCTGTCCGCTGTAGATATCGATTTGGCTATGGTGACCCTTTGATCCCGGCCAAATCTCGCTGTTGTCGTACCAAGTGCCGCGATGATTGCCGAAGATGTTGTTGGCGCTGAAATAGGCCTCCAGCCCCATGACACTGCCCCGGGTCTTTTTGATCAGCGTATAGCTGCCCGAGATATTCACCTCGAGATAGGGAATGAAGGGTTGGGACTGGGTGATGACGCCTTGGGGCGTAGCGATGTTGCCGGTCTGGCCGCGGTCCTTCTCATTGGACCATACACTGTTCAGATTCAGCCGCGCCGGCCCTTGGCGCCAGCTCAAACCAAATTGTCGAACTTGGGTGGAGACGCGCTCCTGGACGACGTCAGGATCGCTGTAGAGCCACGACCCACGCACCGACAGACCCCGCAGCGGTCCAGGCAGATAATCCATGGCGTGGTTGAACTCGAGTTCGTA
>JBKBWB010000312.1:1705-2777 GCA_046289215.1 Asticcacaulis sp.
CTCTTGATCAGACCGGTTCGTGTAAGACTCGAAAGTGGCGTCGGCGTATTCCGTCCCCTCGTAACCGAACTCTTGGGCTGTAAAGCTGCGCGATATGATCCCATTCCTGATGCGGTTCCGATAGTAGTTGACCCCGAGCAGACCAACCGGTTCAAAATATTTAACCAGTCGAACCGAGACATTGTCCGAATATTCCGGCTTCAGTTCGGGGTTTGGGGCCGTAACCACGACGCCCTCTTCGGTCAAAGACGTCGACCAAACCCCCGCAAGCAAGATGACGTCAGGTCTTTGGATGGTCCGGCTGTAACCGACGATGAAGTCGATATTGTTGTCGAACCGGTAGCGGACCGATGCACTTGGAAAAACGTCTGTATACCGCCCTTCCCTTTCAACCTTAGGGCGCGTCAGGTACTGATACTCTAGGCCGGCGATTGTGGTGGCCCGGCCAGTCGCGGCATTGACCGCATAACCCGCTCTGATGACCTCTGGCGCACTCAGAGGATCGAAATCGGCGCTTCGGCCTGTTGTTTCTTCAGCTCGCAAACCCGCCCGTAGCGTCAGGCGCTCCGTGAGTTCGGCCGTCGCCATCAGATAGGCGGCGCCGATGTCTTCCGCGTATTCGCGGGTATTGACGATGTTGGCGTTGTACCAGTTGCTTGCCGTGACCGCGTTGGTCCACTGGCCTGGGTTCGCCTGCATCATGTCGTAGATCTTCGTCAGGCTCGGCATATAAAGGCCGTTCCCGGACAGGGTTCTGACCCTTATGCCACTGTTTGCGAACGAGGCCTGATTGCTGCTTTGCACAGCCCGGAGGAACTCGGTGTTGGTCAGCGGCCCGCCGTAAATCCACTGAAGGGCTTCGCTGTTGTTGGCGTAATCGTAGGTGTTGCGGGCCAGTTTCACGCCCGTTTTCCAGGTCACAGGCAGTCGGCCGAACGTCGTATCGAACTCAAGATTGAGCCCTCCGCCCAGCATCTCGGCTTGGATTGAGGATCCCGAGGTGGTCCGGATTTGCGGGCGGTTGGAGCCATTGACCGTGCTGAGCGTGAAGCTGGCAGGATCGGCCCAGTCA
>JBKBWB010000313.1:0-2757 GCA_046289215.1 Asticcacaulis sp.
CAAACAAGGCCGCTTCGTCGGGAGTCAGCAGCGCCTGGAAAATATCGTCGCGGCCCGCGAGCCGCTTGGCGGCATGCTCGCAATCGCCGGGCAGGGACCAGTTGATATAGGCCCCGGAGGCGGGCTCTGGCTTGGCCAGGCGCACGCGGTCCCAAGCCGCAAAGCCCGCGCTGCGTTGCGCTTCGGCGCGCGCGCGACCGGCCTCGGTTTTACCAGCGGGGGCCGTGCTGAGGGCGGCCTCGTAGCCGCGCAAATAGGCCTGACCGATGGTCTGGATGGTTTCGCTGAGCGGCAGGACGCTTTGAACGCGCTCGGCCACATCCATGTGACCCGACAAGGCCCCATGGCACCACGCCACCCGGCCAAAATCATCCGCTGGGGCATCTGTAATCAAGGGCACAGGCAGGACCCGGACATCGGCCCGCTTGCCTCCGGTGCTCAGCGGCCCTGTGTCCGCCGATGGAGCGGGTTGGGCCTGAAGCGCCGCGATCAGCATGAGAGAAACAAGCATAAGCCCTCCGGGGTAAGCACAGACTGGGGCACGGGATGCAACAGGTCAGACACAGTCCCGGCCCCTTGCTGTGTCTGGCTGAGTTTTCCTGACTGTATCGTGAACGGCGCGGCCATGATAGGGTCACAATCTGTCGCGAGCGTGGCAAGCTTAAGGTCAGGGCCGGAATATTCATGTCTTTCTTTGCTGCCATAGCCGCTCTGGCGTCGCGCCGGTTCGATGCTGCGGAATGCCCCGATTGTCCGCCGGGGCCTCCGGGCGCGGATCCGGCCTTTACCACGGCGGTCACGGCGCTCGGGGCCAAACTGGCCCGTGCCGATGGGTTGGCCGATCCTGGCGAGCAGCAGGCTTTTCTGAATGTGTTCCAGCCCGAAGCCAGGGCGCAGCGCGATGTACTGCAGCTTTATGAACTGGCCAGGCAAACGACGCTTGGTTTTGAAAGCTACGCGCGGCGACTGTCCAAACGCTATCGCAATTGCCCGCAATTGCTTGAGGATGTTCTGGATGGACTCTTCCATATCGCCACTTCAGATGGGCGGTTTAATGACGCCGAAGATGCCTATCTGGCCGAAGTGGCGCGACTGTTTGCCCTGAGCGAGCGGGATTACCATCGGATCCGCGCGAGCCATATTGGGCTGCATGCTGATGATCCGCATGCGGTTTTGGGGATAGAGCCGGGGGCCTCGTTGGAGGTTGCGCGGCGTGCCCGCAACCGGCTTCTGGCGTCACTGCATCCGGACAAGATCAGGGCGCGGGGACTGCCCTCGGAGTACGAAGCGGTGTTTACGGCCAAGGCCGCCCGGATCAATACCGCGTTTGATGCCTTGCGGGCCATGCATGCCGCACCGGTGCTGAATTGACCGAGGGCAAGGCCTTTTGCGGGATGAACTTTTTGTCAGATTGCGGATTTCCGGCCTAACCTTGGTTGACCCGGCGATCTGCCGAGACCAACTATGACGAAGAGCTCATAAAGGCTCGCTCAACAGGAACAGATGATGTCCCCTCAGTTTCTTCATGCTCTGGCAGGCCTGAACCGGGCCCGAACCCGGCTTCAAAGCGGTGGCTTGCTGGCACGTCTGCTGGGCGCGTTGGGGCTCGTCGTGGCGGTGGTCGCGGTTCTGTTTGCCGCCCTGTTTGCCATGGTGCTGGCAGCGGGTCTGGCGGTGATGGCCCTTTTGGGGGGGCTTCTGATGCGTGTCACCGGGGCGCGTATGCGGTCCGAGCGTGCGGCAGAGGCGGCTCAAACCTATCGTTCGCCCCAAGCCGGATCTGACGGGCCTGTCATTGAGGCCCGCAAGGTCGGTCATGCCTGGGTGGCCTATGGCTGCGAGCCGCCCCGCACGTAAGGGGTCTGGTTGACACACCGGTCTGTGCGGCGGAAAAGCGGCCATGACCTCTGATACGCCGCTGACGCTGATCGACACACCTTCGCCCAATTCCGATGCCCGACGGGGCCCGCCCGACATGCTGGTGCTGCACTATACCGGCATGCAGACAGGCGAGGTCGCCTTAGCCCGGCTTCGTGATCCTGAGGCCAAGGTATCCGCTCATTATTTGATCGAAGAGGACGGGCGCATCTTTGCGCTGGTGCCCGAGGAACGCCGCGCCTGGCATGCCGGGGTGTCGTTCTGGAAGGGCGAAGCGGATATCAATGCGGTGTCCATCGGGATCGAGTTGGTCAATCCGGGGCACGAATTCGGTTATCGACCCTTCCCGGAAGCACAGATCACGGCCTTGATTGCGCTGATGAGTGACATTCGGGGGCGCTGGACCATCCCGGATCGCCGGATCGTGGGGCACTCCGACGTGGCCCCGGCCCGTAAGCAAGATCCCGGTGAGTTGTTTCCCTGGAAAGACTTGGCACGGGCCGGGCATGGCCTGTGGGTCGAGCCGGACCCCGCGCCGGGGCCGGTGCTGGATCTGGGCGATAGCGGGCCGGGGGTCTTCGCCCTCCAGGCCGGTCTGCATCGACTGGGCTATGCGCCGCTGCCGTCTGGCACCTATGATGACGAGACCCGCACGCTGGTGACAGCCTTTCAGCGCCACTGGCGTCCGTCCTGCGTTGATGGCCGTGCCGATGGTGACACCCGGGCGCGATTGATGGCGCTCTTGCGTCTGGCCGCCCTGGAAGCCGATGCCGAGGGGTAAGGTCTTCAACCCTCTTGCCAATTACGGCTGATCAGCGCACAGACAGTCTGGGCCAGAGGATCGGGCGGTCGCGGTGGGCAACCATCGAGGAAAGTCCG
>JBKBWB010000314.1:0-2736 GCA_046289215.1 Asticcacaulis sp.
CTAGTTGGCTGATCCAGGGTCAATACACCTAGACGTTTAGAGTCAGGATTAAACTGAGTGTTGGGTTTCGCAAAGGCTGTCGCCACGACCTTGCCATTCAGGATAAGGACCACATCGTCCCCCACCAGAGCCCGGATCGCTTGAGCCGTAGCGTCCTTTAGCCTGGCCCCGGCCTTGAGGGTCCCGACAACCCTGCCCTCAGCATAGATCGGCACGACCGAATCCAAGGCCATGTTTCCGCTGGCGCGGGAATAGTCGTAACCCTGCCAAATCTGACCGCGAAGCGCTGCAGTCACGCCGGTTGCCCCCGCTTTGGAGTCGCCGAACTCTGCAGGCTTATGGCCTCGCGCCACTACTGTGCCGTCTCGATCCGTGACCTCTAGGGATGAGAGGGTTGGATCCTTGGCCTTAAAGGCTTCGAATGCCTTGCCCAAGCGACCGCGCGCATCGGGGTTCGGATCCTGAGCCATAGCGATCAGTTCGGGCCGATCTGACAAGGTCGCCGTGTAAACACCCAGACGCTGGGCAATCGTCGACATGCTGTTACGCGCTTCAAGAGCCGCCGCATGCGCAGCTTGATCATATTTTGCCGACAAACTGGACCGTAATGCCATTTGGTTCAGCGTTGTCAGGGTGCCCGTTGCCAAAACGGTCAGCCCCATCGCCATGGCGACAAGCCGCGCACGCAAGGTCATTTTGAATATCTCCCCAAGAGGTCGCGGTTATAGGAAATGTTACTTAAGATGCGGTATATAACGCCGGTCTTGCCCATGAGTTGCCGGACACTGTGCGAATTTGCCGCTGTCGCCTTCTTAATGGCGGTATTTTGTGCTATTATCCGCGTTTAACTCAGCAAACTGTGAGCATGACCTTGGGCGTGACCCTCGATCTCGCCGCTGCGACGCGTGCGCCGGCCCCCGTTAATCTGACCGGACTAACCCGCCAGGGATTAGTCGATGCCCTGATTGCGGCAGAGGCTGTTGAGCCGCGCAAAGCCAAGATGCGCATGCAGCAAATCTGGCGCTGGTTGCACCATTATGGGGTCACCGACTTTGCGCTGATGACCGATATCGCCAAGGACGCTCGCGCCATCCTGGCTGAAAAGTTCGTTATCAACCGCCCCGAAGTCGTGGAACGTCAGGTCAGTGTGGACGGCACCCGCAAGTGGCTGATCCGTTTTGCTCCGGGCATTGAAGCCGAAACCGTCTATATTCCGGACGTGGGCCGCTCTGGCGCCTTGTGTGTCTCCAGCCAGGTTGGCTGTACGCTGAATTGCAGCTTTTGCCATACGGGCACCCAGAGGCTTGTGCGGAATTTGACTGCCGCGGAAATCGTCGCCCAGGTCCAGGTTGCCCGTGATGATCTTGGCGAATGGCCGAGCCCGAAAGAGGACCGCCGCCTGTCGAACATTGTGTTTATGGGCATGGGCGAGCCGTTGTACAATCTCGACAACGTCGCCGATGCCATGGACATTATCAGCGACAATGAAGGGATTGCGATTTCCCGTCGTCGCATCACAGTCTCAACCAGCGGCGTTGTTCCGGAAATGAAGGCCCTGGGTGAGCGTACCGCCGCCATGCTGGCGATTTCTCTTCACGCCACCAACGACCCCCTCCGCGACGAGCTGGTGCCAATCAACAAAAAGTATCCGATCGCGGACCTGATGGACGCGATCCGGAATTACCCCGGCCTGTCCAATACGCGACGCGTCACGTTTGAATACGTTATGCTGAAGGGCGTGAATGACAGCCCGGCGGAAGCCCGCGCCCTGATCCAACTGCTCAAGGGTATTCCGGCTAAAATCAATTTGATCCCCTTCAACCCCTGGCCGGGCACCCGTTATGAATGCTCGAGCTGGGCCGCCATTGAGACCTTTGCGGCCGTCCTGAACAAAGCCGGTTACGCCAGCCCAATCCGCACCCCACGGGGACGGGACATCCTGGCGGCCTGTGGTCAGCTGAAGAGCGAAAGCGAGAAAATCCGCGCCAGCGCGCTTTATCAGGCCGCCCGGTCGGCAATGGAAGAGTCCGAGGCCAGTGCGGGCGATGCGGATAATCCGGGGGCGGACGCCGCTTAGCGAGCCGTTTCTCCGGACTGAAGTCGGCCTGTCTTATTAAAAGTGCCTCATTTTTGCCTCAATGAGGAGAATTTGCAGGTGATTTGCGCCTTGTGGCCGAGGACGCTTGTGGATGTCACACAGACTTGGCAAAGTTTATGCAGGGTAGTGGGGACATATAGGCGGGGAGTATCGCAATGATCCCGGATTTCTTGAATCTGGACTTTTTGGCCCCTCAGGTCATGCGGCCTGAGGTACAGGCCTTTGCGGCGGGCTTTCAGGTCACGCTGTTGCACGCCGGGATTACCCTCGGCTTGCTGCTGATCGGGGCGGTTATCTATTCGATCCTGACGCCGTACAAAGAAATCGCGCACATCCGAGAGGGCAACTCGGCCGCTGCCGTCGCTTATGGCGGCGTTCTGATTGGTCTGGCGATCCCGCTGGCAACGGCCATGTCGGCCTCGACCTCGGTACGGGAAGTCCTGTTCTGGGGCGGTGCGACCGTGATCTTGCAACTGTTCGTATTCCGGATGATCGACTTCCTGCTGACGGGTCTGCCGACCCGGATCCAGGAGGGCGAGGTGTCCGCTGCGGTGCTGTTGGTTGCCGCCAAGTTGGCCGCGGCCTTGATCCTTGCCGCTGCGGTCGCAGGCTGAGGGCGGGAACGATGAGCGGGTTTC
>JBKBWB010000315.1:0-2722 GCA_046289215.1 Asticcacaulis sp.
ACCCGGCACTGATTGCCGATAGTCGCATTCTCTACCTCGAAGGCTATTTGTTCGACAGCCTGTCGGGCCGGGCAGCGTTTGAGCGTGCCTGTGCCATCGCCGGAGAGGCGGGCCGGACCCGCGCCATGACCCTGTCCGATACCTTTGTGGTGGACCGCTGGCGCAGTGATCTGCTCGATTTTATCACCCACGCCATTGACCTCGTATTCGCCAACGAGGCTGAGCTGCTGGCGCTGTTCGAGACCTCGGACTTCAACCGGGCCCTTAACAGCCTTCGGGAGATTGCGCCCCTTGCCGCCGTCACCCGTTCGGATCAAGGCTCGGTGATTGTCCAGGGCGACGAGATCCATCTCGTACCCGTCTATCCGGTTGATCAGGTGGTCGATACCACTGGGGCCGGGGATCAATATGCGGCGGGTTTTATGTACGGCCTGTCTCACGACCTGCCGCTTGAAACCTGTGGCCGACTGGGCTCGTTGGCCGCGGCAGAAGTGATCAGCCACTATGGCCCGCGCCCAATGGTGTCGCTGCGGGATCTCGCCCGTACACACAAGCTGATCAAGGACATCTGACGGCGTCCTCCGGTTCTGTCCTGATCGTCTGGATCAGAGCTGACCGGGGTTCCGCTTCAGGGCCACATAGAGCGCGCCACCGCCGCCATGGCGGGCATGGGCCTCGGAAAAGCCGGCAATCATGGGGGCCAGATCCGCAGAGGCCAGCCACTCGGGCGTACGTTGGCGGATCACCCCAGCATTGTCTGGCCCCTTGCCGGTGATTACCAGCACCGCTCGCAACCCCTGTAGCCAAGCCTGAGTGATAAAGGCTTTCAGCCGGTCTTCGGCCGCAAACTGGTTATGGCCATGCAGGTCAATGCGCGCCTCAATGGGATCGCGCTCACGGGTAATCCGCCGCTTGCGCCGGGGCTCGATCGGATCCGGGCGGGCGCTTGAGGCCCGCGTCAGACTGTAGCCCGTCCCCGGGGCCTTCACCGCCTCGCCAATGCGGAACGGCGTCAGGGCTTGCGGACTGAGCGCCAGGGTCGAGGTAGCGGTTGAGGGCGTTTGATGCGGAGGTCGCCCGGATTTTTTCGGGACGGCAACCAGTTGCCTTTCTGGGGCTTTTTGTGACGGGTCTTCAGAACCCTCAGGTTCTGGAACCGGGTTAGACCGGGGCACAACGGTGCGCGTGACCAGCTTCCATAGCCGGTCATCTTCAGCGCTCAGACCCGTGCGGCGCCCCTGTCGACTCATGCCGGAATGTCTGCCGCGCGGCGGCTGGCCCGAGCACTGGGCTTGCGGCCCCGATGCAGAGGCCGAACCCGCGACTCGATATGCTGGATCACGAGATCCGCCACATCGAGACCCGTGGCGGCTTCAATCCCCTGGAAGCCAGGCGACGAGTTGACCTCCAGCACCTTGGGCCCATCATTGGCCCGCAAGATATCGACCCCAGCGACCTGAAGTCCCATGGCCCGGCTGGCGCGGATCGCCAGCTCGCGCTCGTCGTCCGTGATATCGATGGCAAAGGCCTTGCCGCCTTGATGCAGGTTGGACCGGAAGTCGCCCAGCTTGGCCTTGCGCATCATCGCGGCCACGACCTTGCTGCCGATCACGAGGCAGCGTACGTCCGCCCCGCCCGCTTCGGCGATAAATTCCTGCACCAGAATATCAGCCTCCAGATCACGGAAAGCCGAGATCACGGACGAGGCCGCTTGGTTAGTTTCCGTCAACACGACACCGCGCCCCTGTGAGCCCTGCAAGAGCTTTACGACCAGCGGCGCGCCGCCGACCACACCCAGCACATGATCGGTATCCTTGGGGCTCTTGGCAAAGGCGGTCACAGGCATGGCCACACCCTTGCGCGCCAGAACCTGAAGGGCGTGAAGTTTGTCGCGAGAGGCCGCAATGGCTGCAGACCGGTTGACACAATAGGCCCCAGTGGTTTCGAACTGGCGCACCACCGCCAAGCCATAGCCCGTCAGCGGCGCCCCGATACGGGGAATGATCGCATCATAGTGCGGCAGCACCCGCCCATCATAGAGCACCTCGGGCTTGCGCACATTGATATTCATATAACAGCGCGACGTCTCGATCGCTTCGATCACGTGATCGCGGGCTTGAGCGGCCTCGATGAGACGGCGGCTGGAATAGTTCTCAGCATTCTGAGTCAATAAGGCAATGCGCAACGGCCGTTTAACCTGGGACCGCTCGGCAGGCTTATCATAATAGTCGTAGCTGCTTTCCGGCTGAAGCCGCGACCGGGTTGGGTCGACATAGGCCCCGACCGCTTCGAGCGCCTGACGCCCCAGCAACATGCGGTAAGCCATGCCCTCACGGTTGGTTAGGGACACTTCGATTGGCCAGGTCTGGCCCCCAACCTGTAGGTGGGTTTCAATAATAAAGCGCAGCTCGGTCTCGCCGTTTGAACTGGTCACCTCACGCCGGTCCACCAGTGCCGCTGAGCAGACGACTTCGACGTCGGTCCGTCCAGGGATCGGATTGACGATAAACCGCACACGGGGCTTGTTGATCGGACCGAACGGTTCGATCTCGATGGCATGCAAAGCAGAGGTTCGCGCCCCGGTGTCGACCTTGGCCTTCATTGAGGGCAGGCCGAGATCCGGCAGACTGACCCATTCTTCCCAACCGAAGGTCAGGCCCTGGGGCGGGGTCGCAGCAGGCGGCAGATCAGACGTGTCGCTCATGTCGGGTCCGGAGCAATC
>JBKBWB010000316.1:0-2718 GCA_046289215.1 Asticcacaulis sp.
CAGACTGATACTGGATATCCACAAAGCGCTCGCGGATTGTGCATCAAGCCAAGCCAGAACACGCGCCTCTGGATGAGGGCGCAAGGGCTCAGACAAGACATTGGTATCCAGCAAAAACATCGAAACCCGCTCAGTCAAACGTCATCGGGCTGGTCGGCACCTTGGAGTGTTCAAGATCCAAGGCCGTCCCGTCTTCTGCGTCCAGTCCATGACGCCGCCCAAGGGCAAATAAAGCGCTGCCAATCCCCGTCCCCTTACCCTCTCTCGGGACCACGGCGGCCGCCAGGATGTCGCGGATCTCAGCCTCGGTACTGCGGCCATGACGCGCCGCTCTTTGCTTCAAGGCCTGATGCACAGCCTCGGGGATATTTCGGACCGTTATGGCGGGCATGCGGGAGTTTCCGATCGTTAGGTGATATCACTCTAGCAATAACTGATATCACTAGCCAGACCAATCGCGCCATACCACTGGCGAAGGGACCCTGCCACTGGCGAAATCGGCCGCGACAGCCGCAAAACCCCAACTTAGGACAGCGGCAACACCTGTTCATGGAGCTTTCCCAATGTCCTTCGCTCAAATCGCTTTGAAGACCCTTGTGCGGACCGCCGTTATTACCCCGGTTGTGATGGCCACAATCGCCGCCGGGGTTCTGACCCTGACCGCCCCCAAGGCCCCGCCCCCCTTGGCCTCGATTGAAAACGCCAGCAGCCCCTATGCCGGCTATGCCCGCGAACAACCCGCAGCCCGGTTTCTGACGGCCCGCGATGGGGGCAAGCTCGCCTATCGGCTCTATCCGGCCGAAGGCGCGGAAAAAGGCGTGGTAGTGCTGGTCCACGGCTCTTCGGGCACCGGCCTGACGGTCCATAGTCTGGCCAAGGCCATCGCGGCCAAGGGCATGAGCGTCTATGCGCCCGATCTGCGCGGCCATGGCCAGAGCCCCGGCCCCGACGGACGCCTCGGCGATATTGTCCACCGCACGCAATATAGCGAAGACCTTGGCGATTTTGCCGCCCATATCCGCCGCCAGCATCCGGGACAAAAGCGCCTGCTGGCTGGGTTTTCCATGAGCGGGGGCCTGATCCTGCGCCATGCGGGCGAGGCCGAAGCGCGCGCCAGGTCAAAGGATGCCAGGTCAAAGGATGGTGGTGACTATGACGCCTATCTGGCCATCTCGCCGTTTATCGCCCCGGGCACCGTCATGGATCGCCCCAACCAGGGGGGCTGGACCACCGTCAGCGTACCGCGCATCGTCACCCTGAGTATCCTGAACCAAATGGGCATCTCAGCGTTTGATCACCTGACAGTACTGGCCATGGCCGTGCCGAAAGACCTGCAGGCGGGGCGCCCGGCCAACTATAGCCATGCGCTGCTGGCCTCATCGAGCCTGCCCCGCCCGTGGGAAAAGACGGTGGCAGCGATCAAGGCCCCGACCCGCGTGATCATCGGCGCCCAGGACGAGTTGTTCGTCGCTGAGGCCTATCCGGACGCCCTTAAGGCAGTCAATCCGGCCTTATCGGTGCGGCTGGTGGCCGGGGTCGACCATATGGGCATGATGCTCAACCCCGCTGCCCACGACGCGATCCGCACCGAGGCGGAAGCGCTGTTGGGGCAATAGACGATATCCAGATCGCTGGGTCAGGCTAACCCCTGACCCTAGCCAATCTTGCCATCGCGCGGGGTCGGGATGAGGCGCTTGAGGCCCATGGCCTCCAGAGCCGCGATGGCCAGGGGGGCCTGTGGCACGCCATAGCCGATCTCGCGGGTCGGGGCCTTCGCTTGGGTCCCACTGTCGCGCAGGGCATCAAGGAGCTGGGCGCGGGTGGCGTCGGGGAAGGCTTCTCGCAGACACGCCACCAGACCCGCCGTCAGGGCCGTAGCCATGGAGGACGCGCCCTTGCCGGTCGCCAGACACAGGTCGGGCTTAATGGGTCCGCTCTCGGGTCCCTTCCCGCTCGAAGGGCGGCGCGTTTTCAAATCACGCTGAACAGAGCCCACCGTCAGGGCCTCGGCCACATCGCCCGGAAACGTAATCCGGCCCCAGTCGGAGCGCCCCTCATTCCCTGCGCTGACAACGGCCACAAGGCGCGGATCCGCGGCCAGGGCCGCAGTCAAAGCCTTTGAGATGGCAGAGGTTTGACCATTGAGATCCTTGGGGCCGTAAGGGCTTTGGTCCTCAAACTGGCTGAATCCGAGTGAAATGCTCAGGATATCAACTTTGCTGCTGATCAGCCATTCAAGCGCCTTGATGACATTTTGCTCGTCGCTTTGGCGTTCTGTCTGGGCATCTTCGCCTTTGGCCAAGAGCATAACAGCCCGCGGGGCCAGGCCAATCACGGTCTCATCTTTACGTCCGATGATGGCTTCAACCATGTCGGTCCCATGCTGCTCGGGATCGGCGTAAAGGTCCACCATAGTGCCATTGGTAAAGCCTTGCAGGGCCAAAAGGCGGATATGTTTGGTGGTGTCGCGGACGAGAACATCGCCAAACCCGGTATCGATTACACCGATGCGAACACTGCGACCGCTGAGCTTGGTTGATGCCCAGTCTTTGCCAATGACCGGTGCCAAGGCGACCGCATGCTCGGAGCGACTGATGGTTTTTTCGTTGAGACCGTCAATCAGGCCTTTTGAGAAGGATTGAAGGCTATCATCACAGCCGCTGAGGATCATCCCGCCGGTTCCAACCAGTCCGGCCGTCAGCAAAGCCCGTCTGTTCA
>JBKBWB010000317.1:0-2713 GCA_046289215.1 Asticcacaulis sp.
GTAAGCGGGAGCGCTGATTATGACCCTCTTGACCCTTCCCCGCGCGCCCCGCAGCGGTGACGCCGATACCCCCCAGGCCGAAGCCTTTGCCGGTCGCGAGCTGTTGCGGATTGTGATCGTGGGCCATGTGGACCACGGTAAATCGACGCTGGTGGGCCGCCTGATCTATGACACTGACTCCTTGCCCGAGGGTAAGAAAGAGGTGCTGGCCGCCTCGGCCTCGCGACGGGGCATGGGCTTTGAATGGGCCTTTTTGATGGACGCGGCCCAAACCGAGCGCGATCAGGGGATCACCATTGATACGGCCCAGATTTGGCTCAAGACCCCGCACCGGGACATCGTCATCATTGATGCCCCCGGCCACGAAGCCTTTTTGAAAAACATGGTCACGGGCGCGGCCCAGGCCGATGCCGCCGTGTTGGTGGTCGATGCCGAGGAAGGTGTGGCCGACCAGACCCGCCGCCATGCCCATCTATTGTCCCTGCTAGGCCTGCGCAAAGTGATCGTGGCGGTCAATAAGATGGACCGGATCGGGTTTGACGAAGCGCGCTTTCGCCGGGTCGAGGCCGATGTGACCGACCTGCTCAAGGGGCTCGGGGTTGTACCGGCGGCCATCGTGCCGATCTCGGCCCGCAATGGCACTTTTGTGGCCGGGCCGGGCGATGCGGATGTCCCAGGCTGGTGGACGGGGGGCTATTTGCTTGAGGCCCTGACCCGTCAGGAGCCGGCGGTGCCGCCGCGGGATCAGCCCCTGCGTCTCAGCATTCAGGATGTTTACAAGTTCGATGACCGGCGGATCTTTGCTGGTCGGATCGATGCGGGCACGCTTGGGGTAGGCGACGAGTTGATCTTCTTGCCCGGCGGCGAAACCGCGCGGGTGGCGCGTCTGGAACGCTGGCCGACGGACTGGCCTGAGGGCGTGCGCGCCGGGCCGGGTCAATCGGTGGGTATAACGTTGGATAAGCCGATCTTTGCCCAACGCGGTGAGGTCGCGGCCCCCGTCGCCTCGGCTCCCGTGGCGGCGGACCGGATCCATGCCAGCCTGTTCTGGTTGGGTACCACCCCGCTCGTGCGCGGTGATACGGTCCAGCTGCAGGCGGGATCGACCGAAGTGCGGGCCGTGGTCGAGCGCATTGACCGCGTGGTCGATGCGGCATCCCTAGCCGGGGACACCCCCGACGTTATTACCCGAGGCCGAGCCGCTGAAGTGGTGCTGGTGCTCTCGCGCGCCATTGCCACCGAACCCTTTGCCCAGGGTGGGGCGCTCGGGCGCTTCGTCCTCAGCCGCGATGGCGTGATCAGCGGCGGCGGTTTAGTGCGTCAGGCCGAGCTGGCCACCCGCAAACTAGCCCCCAGCCGCGAAGCCCTGAGCGGGGCTGAGCGTCAGGCGCGCCGTCATCATACGGGCGGGATGCTGTGGCTGACCGGCCTGTCTGGGGCAGGTAAATCGACCCTGGCTATTGCGCTGGAAAAGCGGCTGTTTGATCTGGGCTGGACGGTGGTGCGTCTGGACGGCGATGATCTGCGTCTGGGCCTTAACAAGGATCTAGGCTTCAGCGACGCCGACCGCGATGAAAATCTGCGCCGCGCCGCTGAGGTCGGGGCGCTGCTTGTCCGCTCTGGTGTGCTGGTGATCGGGGCCTTTGTCTCGCCGCTGGCCCGCCAGCGTCAGGCGGCGCGACAGATCCTGGGCAGCGGTTTCCGCGAAGTTCATGTCGCCACGCCGCTTGAGGTGTGCGAGGCCCGGGACGTCAAGGGGCTCTATGCTCGGGCGCGCACGGGCGAGGTGGCCGATTTCCCTGGCATCAGCGCGACGTTCGAGACTCCGGCCAATCCGGACCTGCGTCTCGTTCCGCCCTCCGAGGGTTCGGATACCGACCAGATCGCGGCCGCCACAGAGCAGCTTTTGGCCTTTGTTCGCCGGGAATTTGCGGCGCCGGATCCGGACGTGTGGCCCTGATCGGGGTCAGATCCAAGGTTGCTCTGTATTCTTACTTTCGTGTACCCATAAAAAAACAGCCGGTTCCAGATTGGAACCGGCTGTTGCCGTTATGCGGGAGAAGGCTCCCGAAGCGGGCTTAGAATTGCTTACGTACAGTCACGAAGATCTGACGCGGAGCGCCCGGCAGCAGGGTCATGGTGGTGCCGCTGGTATCGCTGTTGGTGAACCCGCCCGAGCCGACGGTCGAGATGTAGTCAACATCCATCAGGTTGGTGACGTTCAGCTGCACCGAGGTCTTGTCGAGGATTTCGCCGCTGAAGCGGTAACCCACAGTCAGGTCCGACACCAGGCTCGAGTCCACCTTACCGCCATTGTTGGTGTAGGTGTAGTAACGCACGCCCGTGAAGTTGGTCGAAACGGTGCCGAACAGCTTGCCATCGTCATAGGCCAGCTCTGCGTTGAACAGGTGCTTCGGCGTATTGACGACAGTCTTGTCCTTGGTGTTCACGACGCCCGACGAGCTGACCACGTCCGACTGATACTTCGAGTCGTTGTAGGTGTAGGCAGCGGCCAGTTTCAGCGTGTCCGTCAGGCGCAGAGTCCCTGCGGCTTCCAGACCGATGGTCTTGACGTCGCCGACGTTCGACAAGATTGCGGCGTTACCCACGATCGATGCGCCACGGGTGACGGCAAGGATGCGGTTGTTAAAGTCGACGTGATAGGCCGCGACCACACCGGTGAAGCGGTCGGTCTTCAGACGGAAGCCGCCTT
>JBKBWB010000318.1:0-2669 GCA_046289215.1 Asticcacaulis sp.
CGTGACCCAGGCGGCTCGCGGCCATGTCAAAGCGTTGGGACGCCAGGGCCAGCAGCTCTTCGGGCCGGGGCAGACCGCGCGAGACTGCCAACAGCCGCGTGCGCGTCTGTTCGATCACGCGCCCGGCGGCCCCCAGACGGCGGCGCTCCAGATCGGCAACAAAGGCTCGAAGATCGCTGAACACCGGCGTGGCCATTTCCGCCGCCCCGGTCGGGGTGGGGGCGCGTCGGTCGGCGACGTAGTCGATCAAGGTGGTGTCGGTTTCATGCCCCACCGCCGAGATCATCGGGATGGTTCCGGCGGCCACCGTGCGGGCCAAAGCCTCGTCATTAAAGGCCCACAGATCCTCGACCGAGCCGCCGCCGCGCGCGACAATCAGCACGTCCGGGCGCGGCACCGGGCCGGATCCATCGGCGGGCAGGGCGTTGAACCCGGCCACGGCGGCGCTGACCTGGGCGGCGGCCTGATCGCCCTGGACCACCACCGGCCAGACCAGCACCCGGCACGGCCAGCGGTCGCGGATCCGGTGCAGAATATCGCGGATCACCGCCCCGGTCGGGCTGGTGATCACCCCGATCACCGCTGGGGTCGGGGGCAGGGGCCGTTTCCGCTCCGGGGCAAACAGGCCTTCGCCATGCAGCCGCGCTTTCAGCCGCTCCAGCTGGGCCAGCAACGCACCCATGCCCGCCGCTTCCATCTGGTCGATGACGATCTGGTATTTCGACGAGGCGGGAAAGGTGGTGATCTTGCCGGTGACGATCACCTCCAGCCCTTGCTCAGGCTGGGCCTTGAGGCCGCGCACCACGCCCTTCCAGATCACCCCATCTATAGCCGCCTTGTCATCCTTGAGGGTCAGATAGACATGGCCCGAGCTGTGGCGCGTGACCTTGGACACCTCGGCGCGCACCCGCACATAGCCATAGGCATCCTCAAGCGTCCGCTTCAGGGCCTGGGCCAGCTCGGTCACAGAAAAGGCAGGGGCGTTGCTACCGCCCGATTCGACATCGCTCATAGGGCTTTATAGACCCGGAACCCCGGCGGGGAAAACGCGGGGGTGGGGGGATGCCAGCAAAGACGTCCATACTGGATTATCCGTCGCCCTTGGACTTGATCCGAGGGTCTGTCGATCGTGTCAAAGAGATCCTCGGGCCTAAGCCCGAGGATGACGAAGGTCACGCTGAGTTTCTGTTTTTAGATATATTTTAAGGCTCTGTGAGAGCGGGGTGTCTTCTACGGCGCGATGATCTCCGCCGATCCGCCGCCTTCGCGCCACCTCCCCTTGGGAAGGGGAGGAGAGATAGGGCCTTCTCTCCTCCGCATGGCGACAGCAGTGGGCAGGGGCCTCAGCGGCTTATTGGCTGGCGGCTAGTTTGTCGTTCATGACCCAACCGATGTTGTCGTTGTCATCGGCCACTTCCCACCACATGTCCTTCTTGTTGCCCGTCGGATAGACGGTCAGGCCGGCCGGAAGCGCTCGCAGGACCGCGCCCTTGGAGTCCGGGGTCTTGCGCAGGGTGGTCGCGGTCTGGACCGTAAAGCTGCGGACCGGAGCGGCGGCGGCGGCATTGCCGTCAAGACCGCCCATGTTGCGGACCATATTGCTATAGGAGACGATAAAGGCCTGGGTGACGATCCGACCAATGTCGGTGTCTTCATAGCCCCCGCCGACGGCCCCGGCAAAGCCCCAGCCCCCGCCGACGCCAAAGCTCAGGTCGTTCTTGGCGGCATGGCCTTCTTCGACCAGAATGGTTTCGGTGGTCCGCACATCGGTCAGCGACAAGACGGTATTGGCTTCCAGCTTCTTGGTGCGGATGCCGCCGATCAGCCCGCCGACGCGACCGCCGACCAGACCGCCAATCGCCCCGGCCACGGCGCTGCCGCCGGTATTGGCATCGGCGCTGGCGACTTCGGCCACCAGCACATAGTCGGCGGCCTTGACCTGGCCCTTGCCGACGTTCGAGCCGCGTTGCAGGCCCAGATTGCTGCCCAGCGCCCGCTCTTTTTCCGCTGCCGACAGGCCCGAGCCGCGATCCACAAGGCTGAAGCAGCCCGATTTCTGCACGATCACCTTCAGCAGTTTTTGCGGCGGCGCGAGGCTGAACTGGGTCCAGCCCGAGGCGTCATCACCGTCGACGATGGTCAGGGTGCCGAGCTTCTTGGTGCAGCGCGGAATTTCATTGACCATCTTGTTCTGGGTTTCCTGAACCTTGCTCGGCTTAGCCTGGGCCAGAGCCAGAGCGGGAACGCACAGAGATACGGCCGCAGAGGCCCACAAAAGACGCGAAATCGACATGAGTATTTCCCCTCGAAAGTGAATATCGCCGTTCTACGCCGCCTTCGCTTTTGGGGCGAGTGAAAAGTTAAGAGGTGCCTTTCCGGCGGCGGCGATCCCCTCTGTCACGCCTACGGCGCGCCACCTTCCCTTGGGAAGGGGAGGAGAAACACGCACGATCCGTCACCCTCGGACTTGATCCGAGGGTCTTTACGGTTGGTGGCCTTGGCCCATTGGATCCCGTCCGAAGGTGACGGGGGATGGGGCTATTCAACCCCCCGCGCTCTTCCCCCTGCGCTCGAAGCCGCCTATGTCTCGGGGTCTGTTCCCGAGGAGGGCTCCATGGCTGTGTCCGAGGCATCTGCCTTCACCCCTTTGCGCGTTTACAAAGACGCCG
>JBKBWB010000319.1:0-2662 GCA_046289215.1 Asticcacaulis sp.
TTGCGCGCTCCGCGGGGGGGTGCCCCCCAGAAATGCGCACACAGGGGTCAAAGATGGTCAAAAAAACGACGGGTACGGATACAGCCGGGACACAAACCCCGGACGCGGCGGATGCGGGCCTGAAAAAGACTCTGTCGCGGTCGGCAACGGCCAAGGCTCCGGCCAAGGCTCCGGCTAAGGCTCCGGCTAAGGCTCCGGCTAAGGCTCCGGCTAAGGCTCCGGCCAAAGCACGCGCCACGAAAACGACGACGGGTGAGCCGACAGTGGTCAAGGCCCCTGTGGCGAAAATGTCGACCACCAAGGCTGCCTCTGCTGGCCGGGCCGAAGCATCGGCTGAGGAAGTGGTCAAGAAGCCGACGGCCCGCCGCGCGCCCAAGGCCGCGACCAGCGCTGACGCCCCCGCCAAGAAGCCCGCTGCCACGCGCACCCGCAAGCCCAAGCCGTCCCCTGAGGTGGCAGCAGGGCTCACAGAGGACGTTAAGGCTGAGGTTGCAGCCGTGCCGGTCGAGGCCGCCCCCGTCGCTGTAGAGGCGACACCTGAGGCAGTTCCAGAGCGCGCGCCGATCATCGAGCCGCTGCGAGAGGCCGAGGTCGTCGCAAGCGCCCCGTCGCAAGCGCCTGCTGAACCCACCAAGCCTGTCCTGCCCAAGCCAGTGCTGGATGCGCCGTCCTACTATACCAAGCCGAAAAAGGGCTTCTTTGCCCGTCTGATCGACGGTCTGTTCGGACGGCGCTGAGCGAGGTTGATTAGGGCTGGGTCCTGATCAAGACAGCGCGAGGATCAGGCGGATCCACATGGCCAGCAGGACGCCGGCGGCGGTCGCAAACACCGCCAGCCGGATCAGCACGTGATTAAACGTCACGTGGATCAGGGTGTGGGCAATCCGTAAGCCCGTAAAGGCCCAGGCAAGAGAGATCATCGTCGCATCGGCCTGACGAAAAATCAGAGCCAGTATGCACACTGCGTAAAATAGCACCGGAAGTTCGGTCAGGTTGCTGAAATTGCGGCTGACGCGGCGGGCCAGATCCGGCACGGCGTCACTGTCGCCGTAGCGAAAGGCCGAGGGGCGGACTTTCTCGATAAAAACCGCTCTGAAACGCAGTAAGGGCAGGGCAAACAGCACCGCAAAGGTCAGAAACGCCAGAGTGGCCATGGGCCAGAAAATGCCCACGCCCGGCAGGGTCAGGGTGCCCGGTAAACTTGTCATGGTTTGTCCTCCCAATCCTGCGGTCAGGAGTGCCGCAAGGTAAGTTGTGATTAAAAACGCTTTATTTCCGCCGTCAAGCGGGCAAGAGCCCCTGTATCCCCTGCGACGGCTTGCTATAAGGCCGCCAAACGACAGGAGTGTGGGATGGCGTCAACCGATAAACCCGGATCCGGCAAGCGGCGCGGCTGGTTTGCCAGCTTGTTCGGCAAAAAACCGTCACGGCCCGTTGTGAGCGGTCCTGATCTGATCCCTGACACGTCTGACACCCCTGATACGTCGGCGGCCTGTCCTCTGCCCCCGTCCAAGCCTGTAAAGGAACCCCCCATGAACCGTACCGAAACCGATACCTTTGGCCCGATTGATGTGCCGTCTGACCGCTATTGGGGCGCCCAGGCCCAGCGCTCGCTCGGCAATTTCAAGATCGGCTGGGAAAAGCAGCCCTTGCCGATCGTGCGGGCGCTCGGGATCGTCAAGCGCGCGGCGGCGGAAACCAATATGGCGCTGGGCAAGCTCGACCCGGCTCTCGGTAAGGCCATCATCCAGGCCGCCGATGAGGTGATCGAAGGCAAGCTGAACGACCACTTCCCGCTGGTGGTCTGGCAGACCGGCTCGGGCACCCAGTCGAACATGAACGCCAACGAGGTGATCAGCAACCGCGCCATCGAAATCCTGGGCGGCGAGATGGGCAGCAAGAAGCCCGTCCATCCCAACGACCACGTCAATATGAGCCAGTCGTCCAACGACACCTTCCCCACGGCCATGCACGTCGCCTGTGCCGAAGAAGTGGTGCACCGGCTGCTCCCGGCGCTGCAAACCCTGCGCAACGCGCTCAACGACAAGGCTGAGGCGTGGAAGGACATCATCAAGATCGGCCGCACCCACACTCAGGACGCCACCCCCCTGACCCTCGGCCAGGAGTTCTCGGGCTATACCCAGCAGCTGACCAACGGCATCCGCCGCATTGAGATGACCCTGCCGATGCTGATGGAGCTGGCCCAGGGCGGCACCGCCGTCGGCACCGGGCTCAACGCCCCGGTCGGGTTCGCCGAAGGGGTGGCCGAAAAGATCGCCCAGATCACCGGCCTTGGCTTTACCACCGCGCCCAACAAGTTTGAGGCTCTGGCTGCCCACGACGCCATGGTCTTTACCCACGGGGCGATCAACACCGTAGCCGCATCGCTGTTCAAGATCGCCAACGACATCCGCTTCCTCGGCTCGGGGCCGCGCGCGGGCCTGGGCGAACTGGCCCTGCCGGAAAACGAGCCGGGCAGCTCGATCATGCCGGGCAAGGTCAACCCGACCCAGTGTGAAGCCCTGACCCAGGTCTGTGCTCACGTGTTCGGCAACAACGCCGCCCTGACGTTTGCCGGGTCCCAAGGGCACTTTGAGCTGAACGTGTTCAACCCGATGATGGCCTATAACTTCCTGCAATCGGTCCGCCTGCTGGCCGATGC
>JBKBWB010000004.1:0-21536 GCA_046289215.1 Asticcacaulis sp.
GGACGGACATAATGTCATGGCCGACCGATTGAAAACGGCGGAGATCAAACGCGAACTGGACGGGATCGGGCAATCCATCCGCTATGTCGTCCAGCATATGCCCAGCCACGGCGATTATCTTAAAAACTATTGTCCGGCCGAAATGTGAAGGTAAGTAAGTTAGAAGGGCTTGGCAATTGCGCGCCGCTTGACATATCGCCGTTATAATATTGTGTTCAGATGCCTCTCCTAACCCGGAGAGAGCCATGGGGCGCCGCACGGTATATAACGTCATAGCGTTTATTTTGTTGGCGACATCTTTGGTCTCCTTGCCTGAGGCTCTAGTCGATGGGATAGCCGCGTTAACCGATTGGCGGGTATTATTTCGCAATCCATTTTTTAATTTTTCAGAGAATTTGCAAGATCTGCTGGGGTCCTGGGGAATTGTTTGGCCTCTGTGGATCGTGAGTTTGGTATATTTTCTGGCGTTAAGTATTGGCTTGGTGTTTTTGTATGTCACGAATATTGCTGCTGTGGAGCAGCATTTGACTCGCTTATACGATCAAAATGATTTTGATGAATTGGAGTCTGAACTGGGTGGTTTCAACAATGTTGAAGGTGCTCTGACACTCGGTGGATTAGTGGGAATGGGTACGGCCAGTGCAGGTCTAAAGGCCGCTGCTGCCGGGGCCGCGGGATTCGGGCCGCCCGGTTGGCTGATCGCGCTGGGGCTTTTGAGTATTGGAACGATAATTGCTGTTGGTCACGTTTCTGAAGAGCGAAAAAATCGAATTCAAGCCTTGCGTCGTAGTATGGAATTGAAAATTGCAGTTTTTCGTCAAAATGAAATTCAAAAACTTATTCTTGCTGGTGTAGCCGTTTTGGTGCTTGTGATTTTGAATTTTGCTTTGCCTCCCCTTGTAGGGATTTTTCCATCATTTAAAGATTTTATTGTAAATGCGTGGCCTTGGTCTTGAATTTTTGGCACTTACAAAGAATTTAGATCGATTATCTTGGCCAAAGAGACGCCGCTGTTCTTCGCAATGATCGGGCCTGTGTCCTGATCTCAAAGTTCGTTTCCTGAACCTGTCACATGGTCCTCAGGTCATGCTTTTCGTCCAAAACTGGATATTCATCAGTCTCGCAGGATTGGCGTCGCAAACTCTGATGAGGTTAGCAATGGCCGGATCCCATAATGTTCTTAATCTGACAAGTTTGCTTAAATTAATAGAATGCCATTTGGTGTTGGTGGGCATTAAAAGTTGCAAAAGCTGGCTTGGCGCCGTGTTGGTGATATTAATGCCCATTGGTCTGCCAAATTCCAGCCTTGGTCGAAAATAAATGTCTAAGGCTTCGATTTATTGTAATTATGTACATTTGTAGTTTTGTATTTTCCAAGGCTAATATAGGGCGAGGCTATGCCTAAGATCGGTTCATTTATTCGCGCAATCCCTTGGCCGGTCTGGGGGGGCATACTGTGTGCGACAGCTTGGCTTGGCCGTAAGTGGCTACTGATCGCGGCTACAGTGCTGGCGTTTCATCCGGTCCCGATTCCGCCCCTTTTTCAGGGCAAGCCACAGTCTGTCCGGGAAGCCCAAATTCAGGACTTACAACATTTTGAGCATGTGCGTCGCAATGAACGGTCTTGGACCAACGCGACCCGGGCTGAGTTTGACTCGGAAGTCGAGTCCCTTCGATCGCGGGCTGGAACCTTGAGCGAGGCGGGTTTCATGTTGGGCTTGGCGCGGGCCCAAGCGACGATCGATAACGGCCATTCCAATGCGTCTCTGACAAGTATGGTGCGCCGGTTCCCTCATTTGCCAATTCGCACGGCTTTTTTTGGATCAGAGCTAAGGGTTATGCGGGCTACGGCTGAGCATCAGGACCTGTTGGGTGCGCGAATCACGCATATGAACGGACAGGACATCGAAACCGTGACCCACCGGTTTCGGGACGCAATGGGGGGAACCGACGCCAGTTTCCTTAAGGTCGTTCCCCTTTTGCTGGAGACACCGACCTATCTCGCCGAAATCGGACTGTCCGGCTCATCGGTGACGATCCGGTTTGAAAAGGAGGGGGCTGCGCCTTTTGAGCGAAAGCTCTCGCCTTCCGACGTCAGTGATATCAAAAAATGGAGCATTCCAGGTGATTTGCCCCTGCCTTGGAAGCAAGACAGTTCGACCCTGACGGCACTTCGCCCTTCAAGCACTCCGCTTTATTTACAGCACCCTTCACGTGGCTACTGGTCTGTCGATGTGCCGGAAATGAACGCGGTCTATATTAATCTGCGGGCTAATCTGGATGATGGAACTGGACAAAGTTTGCGCCAGTTTTCTGAGTCAACCCGCAAGGCGTTACTGAGCAGGGCCAAGCCGCCTCGAATGGTTATTGTTGATCTACGCTTTAATCATGGTGGGGATTATTCCCTGACACATGATTTGATGGTGTCACTTGGCAAAAGTGTCGGACGCGATGGCCGTGTCTATTTCCTCACCAGCGGCAATACGTTTTCTGCGGCGATTGTCAGCCTGGCTTTTGCCAAACAAGCAGCACCGGACAAGGTTGTCCTGGTGGGCGAGCCAATTGGTGATCGACTTCAGTTCTGGGCCGAGGGGTGGCGATACACTCTTCCCAACAGCGGGTTTGGGGCTCGGTATGCCACTGCTTATTACGATCTGCAAAAAGGGTGCGAAGGTATTTTTCGCTGCTACTGGGGGGCATTTTATCTGTTTCCTGTAACAGTCGATGACCTCGATATTGATCTGTCCGCGCCCTTGACCTTTGAATCCTATGTTGCCGGGCGAGATCCCGCCTTTGAGGCCATCCGCGCTATGGAGGAAGTCAATAGGCCGTAGCAATGAGCTTCAAATATTAATATTTGCAAGGAATTTATATTGGAAATTACGAAATCAATTTTTAAATAATTCACTTTTAAAATAATTTTTAATGTCTGGGCAAGGTCGACAATGCTGACCTCGCCCAGAATAAGTGTAAGTCTATTCAGTCATTCATATTGTAATTTGATTTATTTCACGGCTTTTCTACGGTGCAGATTACAGGTGTGCAGCGGTATTCCGAACCGCCGGGAAGGCTTACGACATAGGGCGTGCCATAGGGGTTGGGAAGCTGGAAGTAGTCTGTGGAGACGACTTGGGCACCACTTTCGAAGGCGGCCTTTGCCCGGCTGGGGTCATTGACCTTGGCTTCATGGGTATCGATGTCGGACCGCGTGCGCACCAGATAGCCTGCTTTAACAGCCGCTTGGATCTCAGCCTGTCTGACTATGGCGTTATCGTACATCAGGAATGCGGCATGATCCTGATCGGCTTCGGCTCGCACAAAGGCCGCTCGCCCTTTCAGTGACGGATGCCCATCTAGATAGGCTTGTGTGGCGGCTGGACCTGTCGCCGTAATCATCAGAAGTATGATTTTGCCCCGTGACTGCTCAAGGGTAGGCCAGTTACCAGCTTTGATGGCAGCATTCAGGGTTGGAAAATCACCCCGAACGTCGTCGGGCGTGATCAGTCGGTCGCGTCCAAGTCCTTCAACCAGTTCGCGGTCAAGCTCATCAAACCGCTCGGGTGTAAAGGGGACAGGCGCGGTCGGGTTCGGCAAGATGGGAAGCCCCTGGGTTTTGGCCTCAATCAGCAAAAACAGCGGGATATGCTTCGGATTGGCCTCTGACCACTCACGGATCTGGGACAGGCACAGCTTCAGCGTCGGGCAATGGCTGCGAAAATCGATGTCTGGAACGTGCAGGACTTTGAAGCCGGGGCGTTCGAGGCCGGTCGTATTGTGTGCAGCCAAATCAGAAACGCCCTTGGCCCGGAGCAGGCGATACCCTGCCGGATCCATATAATGACCCCCGACTGGATCTGCATTGACATCCAGCTCAAGGCTTCTGAGCCCGGCATTCAACTGCGCTTTCAGATCGGGGTGATCGTAGTTGAGGGCCTCTGAGAAAATCAGCCCATGCGGATGCTCCTCGCGAAAGCGGGCCATATCGGCCTCGCTCAACCCTCGGGACATAAGGGGCATGAGCTTTTCAAGTATAGGGTCAACCTCGGCCAACAGGCGCTTATCAACGGGTTGGGCATAGGAGTTATGCGTCCCCAGAACCTGGATCTCGTTGAGCTTTAACGCATTTGGGCGGACTTCGGCATGTGCCGACAACGCCAGCACGCTCAGGCTTGCAGCCAGGAGCAGTCGTGTCATGGAGGGCTTCCTGAATAAAAATATGGCCCCGCCAAAAGGCGGGGCCAAGAGGGACGGGGAGGGTTACTTGGACAGGACCAGTCGGACGCCAAACAGACGCGGTGTGGCCGGGATGACAGTAGACACGCCAAACGATTTGCCGGCATTGCCGACATCCCGACGCCAATCCTGGTTCAACAGGTTTTCAGCATAGGCTTCGACCCGCAGCGTGCCATCTTGACGCTCGACACCCAGGCGCAGATCGACAAGGCCGAAAGATTTCTGACGCTCGATCGGTAGGTTGTCGTTGTTGAAGAAGTAGTCCGATTTCCAAGAGTAGTTGATGTTTCCGAACCCTTGCCAGTTTGTCGCGATCGGACGGCGATAATCCGCGCTAACAGAATAGGTATGGGTAGGCGCAAGACGGAACTTGTTCCCGGCATAGCTAATTGCCGTGTTGTTCACGACTTCATAGAACTCATCGTATTGAGTGTGCAGGTAGGTGTAGCTGCCATTCAAGGTTAGCTCAGGCGAGATCTTTGTGCGACCGAGAAGTTCCAGGCCATAGGCTGAGGCCTTGCCAGCATTGATCGTGCCTTTGGTCAGATCCGTCGAGCGCGTCTGAAAATCAGTATAGTCGTAGCTGAATGCGATCGCCTCTACATAGGTTTTTGGAGCAATATTGCCCTTGAAGCCGGCTTCAAGATTAACAACCTGTTCCGACTTCACCTCGCCATAGATCGGTTGAGCAACGCCATTGACTGGTGCTGCGAAGGTGATTTGAGGGTAACCAGCCTTGATCCCTTTTGAGGCCCCGAAATAGAGGTTCATCGCGTCATTGAGCTTGTAGGTCAGGGCTAGACGCGGCTGGGTCATGTTGTAAGTGTCAGAGCTCGAGAAGGTCTGACCCAGTGAATTGCCGAACCCGTTCCGCAGAGCGATGGGCGCGATTCCATCGATGGTCGAGACGCGATTACGCTGCTGGACCTTGGCGTCGTCGCGGGTGTAGCGCAGGCCTGCATCCACGGTCAGTTGCTCGGTCAGGGCGTAGCTGACATTCCCGTACAGTGAGACCGATGTGCGGTTCAAAGCGCTGTAAAGCCGCGTTTCGACCCCGGCGGTCACGGGCAGGAAGCCCATGAATTTAGTCACGGGTGTCCGAACGGCCGGGAAACCGGCTAACAGATATTGTTCATTTACAATGAAGCTCAGGTCGTTCTTGGTCTTGTCCTTGTACCAGGACAGGCCAAACACGGATTTGAAGCGCCCCTTGTTGTCGTAACGCGCACGGAATTCCTGGCTGTGCAGCCACTGATTATCGGGAAGGTTCGATGCCAGCAGGAACGGATAGCTCGTTCCATCGGCATCCCAAGACTCCTGGAATGTGACTTCACGATAGCCAGAGATCGAGTTCAGGGTCCAGGCGTCGTTCAGTTTCCACTCACCCAGCAGGGTCAGGCCAGTCTGACGACGCTGCTGCGGTGTCGGAAGGGTGTTGCGGCCAAAAGCGCTGAAGGGATCGAGATCAGCACCCGGAGACGCCACGGAAAGGGCCTTGGTGATGGTGGCGTTGTCGTTGTCGGCCTGATGGTCGGCAATCAGGTCAAAGTTCATCGTTTCTGTCGGCTCGTATCGCAATGAAATCCGGGCAGCCCATAAATCATCGCTACCTGCCAGCTTGCCGCCGCCAACGATCTCCCGATAGCCTTCGCGCTCACGACGGCGAGCGGCCACACGCAAGGCGAGCTTGTCTTCAACGATCGGCATATTGAACATGCCGCCGAGGGTATAGAGGTTGTAGTTGCCCAGTTGGCTTTCCGTGGACCAGTCCAGGGCACGGGTATTGGCTTTCTTGGTATAGACCGCGACGGCCCCAATCTGGGCACCGCGGCCATAAAGTGTGCCTTGCGGGCCCTTGGCGATCTCAACCCGTTCCACATCGAACAGCTCTTTCAGCAGTCCGCGGGACCGCGATGTGTCGACGTCGTTTAAGAAAAAGGAGATGGACGGTTCGGCAATCGCCCCGGCGTTACCGGCTTCGATCCCACGCATGACAAAGCTGGCCGAAGAGTCGGTCTGCTGCTGAACGAAAAAGCCGGGCGTGCGCATCGACAGCCGCTCAAAGTCGGTCAGGTTTTCGCGACCAAGGTCTGCCGAACTAAAGGCCGTAATCGCCAGAGGCACATCCTTTAGCGGCTGGCTGCGCTTTTGCGCGGTCACAATCACTGTGTCGACGTCCGGCGTCGGTTGGGTGTTGGCGAACGCTTGTGCGAACGGCATCAGGCTGGTGCTGGCCGCGAGCGCAGCGATGGAAAGCTTGGTCGTCAAATGAGCGGTCTTCATGATTATCCCCTTTGGACTTGTCTGCCCCAAGGCGCAGTACCAGCCAGCAATGACGCTATTGTGACGAATGTTCGAAAAATGCCCCACATAATTAGGGCTTGAGTCGCAAATTAATACGATTGTGCGAAATTGATCACGTTCGGAGCTTCCGGGATAGCACAAGAAGTCCGAGGGCAACGATCAACTCACCCGCCCCGGCGACGGCCCGTAGTGCAATCCCGTGATCGGGATTCTCGGGGCCTTTAGGATCAAAACCCAGGAGAGAAAGGCCCAGAAAGACGGCAAAGGTTGTCAAGGCAGCGGCTAGATTAAAAACCAGATGATAGGCCGCATAATGGGTTCCAGCTTTATTGTTCTGGCTTGTTCCTTTTATTGATTGAGATAGGATTACACGTAAAATCATGAATAACGCGCCGGTTGATAGGCCTTTTATTGCTGAAAATGCCATATATAAAGTAAAATTACCTGATGGCAGGATTAATAATAATATTGCAAGCGCGATAAGTAAAAAAATGACTATATTGAGTGTGCGAATGGTTCCTGTGGCTGATTGTAATTTTATCCAAATAAATATACCTATTATTCCAAATATAGTTTGCATAAAGAGAAAGCTATTGGTCCATTGGGATAATAAAAAAGTATGATGAATAAGAAAAATTGAGAGTCCGGAATGAATGGAAAATCCTATCCCGGCCATATAAAACATTGCAATGAGATAAAAGTTATTACGATTAAAAATTATTGAGACATAATCTTTCATAATCAGTCTGATGCTAAGCGGCCCTTTGCCTGACTGATCGGCCACTTGTCTAGCCAGGATTAAGAGCGAAATGGGCAAGCTGATGATGATCAGGATCGCCATGACGGCCATGTGCAAGCGGGTGTCAGTGAAGCCCACCCGCTCGAGGACGAATGGGGCGAACAAAAAACATGGCGCTGCGATCAGGCCTGTGATGGTTCTGTAGCCAAAAATACGGGCACTCTCTTGGGGTGTCCTTCCCGTTTCAAGCGCCCAGGCGCCATGGGGGACATTGACCATGGTCCAGCCGGTCGTAAGGGCAAACAGAAGGACCAAGAGATAAGGTGTCGACACAGCCATTGGCGTCAAAAACAATAGGGCTGTGGAGAGGACGACGATCGGTAGCCCCCTGATCATCCATATTTTCCGTCGTCCAAATGCCGACTGGGTTGCATCGGATATGGCGCCCATAATAGGGTCATTCAGTGTATCCAAAAGCTTCAATATAAATAAAACGACCCCGGCAAGTGCAATGTTCAAGCCCATTTGAGTTGTCAGCCAGGCCGGTAAAAATAGCGAAAAAATAATCTCATGACCTGTAAAGGCAAAAGTCGGGACTGCAAGCGCGACCGCCTTTACTTTGGGTTGATCAGCCTGTCCTTGCGGGCTGGCCCGGCGTGTCATGGTATTATTTTCACCTGCCAATGAGAATATGCCTTATCGCATACCACCGTTCTATGATGGTTTTTCGATAAAGGCTGTAGTTAGCCTCTCAATATTCTTGAAATTGGCGTCTGCTGCTTCGGCGGGGCCGCGATGGCCGTTGAGCATCAGAGCTCCAATTCCCGCAATGGACATCGCTTGAGCGCTCAATGGATCAAGGCCTTCGAGGCGGTTACTCAATATTTTGTAGAGGTTTATGCCTCTCAGTCTGCGCATGTCAGCTGCACAAGCCAGCATCGTAGGGCGACGGGTGGCCCATAAGGCGATGGCATAGGTCGCCCGGGCAATCTCTACGGCCGCGTCGGGGCTTGATGCCCCATTTTGGTTATTCGTCAGGACGGCCTGTACGCCTCGTGTCAGTCGCCGAATGATGTCTTCAAGGCCGGCTCTCAAGAGATCGTCTTGTGTTTTAAAATGATAGGCGAGGGTTGAGGCGGCGATATTGGCTCTTGCCGCTGCTGCGCGATGGGTAACCGCACCGGCGCCTTGCTCGACGATAAGGTCTGCAATGTGCCTGACCCAAGCGGACGCCTTTCCTTTGGGCTCCAGGGCATGGTGGTCGATCATCAGGTCCCCTGGAAGTTCGCCAAGAGCCTTGATGCATACATCCGCTAGGACAGCATCGCCTGCGGAGGAAGGACTTGAAACTAACCCCCGGAATAAGCGTTTCAGCCCAAGCCGCCTTAGGCGACGGTAGGCACTAATTTCCTCTAGAGCTAGTGCATGCGCAAGCTCATCCGTCACATAGGCCTGCACGGCTGGTCCAAGGTCATAGGCGGGCTTGGGGTGGATCCGGTCCGCCAAATCGACCCAAAAGCTCAGCCGGGTTTCGACCCAAGGCTGAAGGCGTGACCAGAGATCTGGTTGCGGGCTGCTGAGCTGAACCAGTTCGCAATATAGTAGCGTCCGATCTCTGTGGTGGATCACCAGGTCGCTCAGGATCGCATCGGTTATCTCGGCCAGATCATCGGGGGCTATATTGACCAAACCCTCGAGGCGCGACTGCCATAACTGCAGTGTACCTGCTTCGCTTTGCCGGGCCGTTTCAATCAGAAAGGTGAGCAGTGCGTCTTTCGTTTCAAACCGGTAGGTCAGTGAAGAAAGCCCCATGCTCAATCGGTTGGCAAGGGGACGCAAGGTCAAGGCCTCAAGCCCTTCTTCGGCAATCATAGCCAGGGCAATCGTATAGACTTCTGAAGGGTCAAAGCTACGGCGAGCAGTCATGAGGTCCGGCTGCTTAAAATGGATAAGCGCGATTGGAGGTTGGCACAGTCAGCTATCCGAAATGAGACCTTGTGTCGCGCATTTTCGTACATCCGTATCAAACTTAAATGGTCTTGTATTGGTCTAGTTGTGTCAAAGATAAATGTCCTAATTCCACTAATGGTGTATAAAAATATCAAAAAATATCCCCTGGGGTAAGCATTCCCGAATCCTGAACTGTGGCAAATTTATTAAATTTATAAATCTTGCTGCGCAATGACTCTGTAAAAATGAAAAATGGTAAAAAAATCAAATAATACCATGGGTACTGCTGTTGTCATTTTGAAAAAGATTTAACCCTTTATGTTTAAGCTCAAGGCATGACACGACCGAAAGGCTACTCCATGTCAAATCATGCATTGCGAAAACTGGCGCTTCTTGCCGTCTGTAGCGGGTTGGCATTTGTTCCGGCCCACGCCAACGCCGACGGCGCTCGCGAAATTCAAGTGGCGGGGCGCACCTTGACCTTCCTCGAAGGTGGGCCCAGCGGACGCGTTGTATTTGCTGTGGTTTTTGACCCATCAAAGCCAGCATCCGTGGCCGAGAAAGATCAGATCATGGGCGCACTGGGAAGCGGCATGGCCGCAGGCGGCGCCACTGTGGTTGGCAAGGCGGTCGAAGCTGGCGATGTCGCCGGGACCAGTGGCGTCGGCGCTTTCTATCTGACTCGCGGTGTTAACTTTGCTTCGGCAGGGGCTGCGGCAAAAAGCAAGAAGGTACTGGTAATCAGCTCGGACATGGCCTGCGTCAAGAGTGGAGCCTGCGTAATGGGAGTGTCTGCGTCTCCCAAGGTTGAAATCGTTGTCAATTCGGCATCTGCAGCGGCTGTGGGCGTGAAGTTCAAGGCGGCTTTCAAGATGATGATCAAGGAAATCTGAGCGTGAGACGCTCTGGAGATATGCCCATGCGCACTATGAAAACCCTTCTGATGGCGGCGGCTGCGACGGTTCCGTTCTTCGCCAGCCCGGTCGCCGCTCAATCAATCGACTACGGCGCACTCGAGACACTGTTTGGTGAGGCGGTTACCACCTCGGCCAACGGGTCCCCGCAACGCTCAACTGAAGTCCCGGTCGATATGACCATCCTCTCGGCCGAAGACATCCGTCGCTCAGGCGCTATGGATTTGCCAACGCTTCTGGGCCGTGTTGCGGGTCTGGATGTCATGGCCTGGTCTACCTTGTCTGCGGACATCGGAGTTCGCGGCTATAACCAGCCAATGTCGCCGCGTTTGCTGGTCCTGATCAATGGTCGTCAGGTTTATCTGGATCACTACGGCTACACGGCCTGGTCCACCCTTCCGGTCCAGATGTCGGAAATCCGCCAGATCGAAGTCGTGAAGGGGCCCAACGCGGCTTTGTTTGGCTTCAACGCTGTTTCGGGGGTGGTCAACATCATCACCTACAATCCGAAATACGACTCGGTCAGTGGCGGCTCGGTCACCATGGGTTCGCGCAACCGAACCGATGGGTCGCTTTATCAGACCTTCCGCCTGTCGCCGACCTTCAGTGCGCGCCTATCGGCTGGAGCGACCAAAGCGGATGAGTGGAACAACAGTCTTGGATCGTCGCGCAAGCAATACCGGTCCGAAGTTGACCGCGTTTCCACGAACTTTGACGCGGTATGGTCTGTAACTGAGAAGTCAGAACTCCGCCTCGAGGCTTCCGCCGCGAATGCCTATGTCAATGACATGCTTTCGACATTTGATGCCACGGCGTCAAAGTATAAAACTACGTCTATCAAGGCGGGTTTGACGTCGGATACGCAATTTGGTTTGATTACGGCAACGGCTTATCAGAATAAGCTGAAGCATAAACTCAACATCGTTTATGCTGATGGTGACATCGAAAATACAATCACCAACTTCAGTCTGCAAAATTTGTTTAAAATCGGATCGGCCCACACAGTCCGACTCGGTCTGGAAAGCCGGCAAAACGAGTTGAATACAGCGCCGGTCAAAGGCGGTAAGATCAGCTACGACGTGATGTCAGTTTCGGCCATGTGGAACTGGGCGATTTCGGACGCCTTGACGGCCTCGGCGGCGCTACGCAACGACAGCTTGTCACTCGAACGTAGCGGGACTTTTGCAGCAGGTTTCCCTCTTGCAAGCAACAGCAACTGGGATCGGGACATCTCTAAGGTCAGCTATAACCTTGGTGTGGTCTGGCGCATGAATGACAAGGCGACTGTCAAGTTTATGGCCGCTCGCGGTGCACAACTGCCGAGCCTGGTGGAACTGGGCGGTTTGCAGCTCTACGTTCCCAGCACGGGTTTCAACATTGCCTTCATGGGGAACCCGGGTCTGGAGCCCTCTGTCGCGGATAATATCGCGCTGAGCTATGACCGCAGCTTCGAGAACCTGAAGCTTGGTGTCAGAGTGTTCTCGCAAAAGACCGAAGCCGTCAAAGGTCAGCCCGCGTCATCGGCGATTTTCAAGATGCCGACACTGACGACCCTTCCTGCGGTCAGTTGGTTGAATGTCTCTGACTCAGAGATGACGGGGTTTGAAATCTCCGCAAAAGGGCATTTTGCGCAGAACGTTCACTGGAGCGCCGATTACACAGCAACGGATGTGGAAGACACGGGTTTTGCGGGGCGCAACCTGATTGCACAAAAGGCGCTATACTCGGAGATGACTCCGGACTATCGCGCAAACTTCAACATTGGTTGGGCGAATGACAAGTGGTCTCTTGATGCGTATGTCCACAGTACGGGCGCATTCAAGTCGCATGTTCCGGGCACCTATACCTTTGTCAATGTGCCCGCATCGACCAGTCTCGCGGCGAATGTCAGCTATGAAGTTAGCCCGCTGTTAAGACTTTCTCTTAGTGCGTTGAATTACGGCGACGCAAAGGTGCAAACAACCGGCCTGCGTAGCCCATCGTCGATCTATGTAACACTCAGCAGCCGTTGGTAAAAATAATGCCGGGTTTAATAAATCTGGCATTATATTCCTGTAGACTGTTGAAAAGGCCTGGCGAATGGGCCGAATGGGAATGAGATAATGAAACTGTCGCTTGGTGCAAAAAGTACAAGTTGGACAAAACCTTCGGATTGGCCGTTTATCTGGAAATTTCTTGTGCCATCGATTGTCTCGATGGCCTTGATCTTTGTGCTGGCGCTCAGCGCCACCATTGCCCTTCAGGCTCAGACGAAGCGTATGGACGAAGTTGTGAACGGGGCCATGGAAAACGCCCTGTTCCTCAGCGACGTGCGTGCAGAACTCCGGGGTGATGCTCGAGATCTGTACAATGCGCTGGCGGCGCGGGCGGGGGGCGATACCACGACTGGGAGCGCCGCCAATGCCATCAAGATTGCGGAGCATCTTCAATCGCTTAAGGCTCGGGTCGAGGCGCGTGCCAAACGCGCAACCACCCCCGAGGATAAGGCGGCCTTTGAAGAACTGATCAAAGAGATTGAAAGCCAGCGTGGCGCTGTCGAGTTTGTTGCGACCATGCTTGAAATCGATCTCAATGCTGCGATTTCGTTTCTTGGGCCCTATGGCGAGTCAGAGCGCAAAACGGATGCGATCGTTCAGGATGTAATGAAGCGAACGGATGCGCGCGCCAAAGCCCTGGCCAGCGAAAGTGTCGCGACGGCACAACGAGATGTGGCTCTGATTGCCGTCGTAGCCCTGGTGGCGATCTTGGGAGCAGGGGCGCTTGGGGTATTGATTGGCCGGCTGACGTCTCGTTCCATTCGCGACATTGCCGACGCGACCCGCCGTCTTGCGGCAGAGGATATGACCGTCGAACCTGGGCGGCTCAAGCGTGCGGACGAACTCGGCCAAGTGGTGCAGGCCCTTGAAGTGTTCAAGGATCTGACAGCGCAAAGTCGTGCTCTAGCCGCGGATCAGGAAAAAGCATCCCAGTCACGTCTGGCCCGGGCCGCAGAAATGGAGCGCCTGATTGAGGGCTTCAACCGTGATTTCGCCGCGCTGATTTCTGGCGTGGAAAAGGCCTCCAGCCATATGGATCAGTCGGCCTCAATCCTCACGGCCACGTCTGAAGAGAATGCTCAGCGAGCTAACTCGGCGGTGAACTCTATCTTCTCCGTGCGTGACTCAATGAGTGCTGTTGCCGCCGCCTCAGAAGAACTGGGGGCGACCATAACCGAGGTTGACCGCCAGGCCTCGGCCTCGGCCTCCGTCGCCCGCGATGCCGCTGTCAAAGCGAACCAGACCCAATCGGCAGTCGGTGAATTGTCTGACGCCGTCGTGCGGATCAACGAAATCGTCGACTTGATTTCTACCGTTGCAAAGCAGACCAATCTGCTTGCCCTCAATGCCACAATCGAAGCCGCAAGAGCCGGGGACGCCGGGAAAGGGTTTGCTGTGGTGGCGCACGAGGTAAAAGGGCTGGCGGATCAAACCTCAAAGGCGACAGAAGAAATCCGCAGCCGGATCAGTAATGTACGGGATGCCGCCGAACGAACCACAGCTGAGATTGGTGAAATTGCCCAGGTCATTGTTCAAATGCAGGGGATATCGGAAAATACATCCGACTCTGTCAGTCAACAGGTCCAGGCGACGCGCGAAATCAGCCATAGCCTGTCGACGGCCCTGCAAAACGCCGGTGAAGCCACAACCACTATCGAGCAACTTAATCAGGCTGCTGAGGAGGCCGGCGTAGTCTCAAGCGCGGTACGCGAAGCCTCCCACACCTTATCGAGCCAAGCCGATCAGATGCGTACCGTGGTGGAGGGGTTCCTGAAGCGGGCAGGCTCACTTTGAGATCAAGGCGGGGCGTTCGGATAAGAGCAGAGCGCCCTGCCTTTCCTTTCAGAAACAGTCGAAATCTGATGTCAGGCGCTATCAGCGCCTGATTTTTTGTTTGCAGGGACATCTGTGTTGATTGAATATTTGAATGCCAGTCATAAATATAACAAATTTTTCTGATTAAAATTTACACATATGCATTTTGATTGCATTGAAATTGCTAATGTGCATTATGTATAAATGATATAATTGAATATAAATCAGTTAGATATTATTTTTTTACATTTTATAAATTTGACCTTGCAACAATTCCTATATTGAAGGGCAAGGGATATAATTATGCCGAATGAATCCTTGGAGACGCTGACGCCGCTGGACATTCTTTCGGCCGGGTCTTCCATTCAAAAAGCCGCAGAGGCCATGCGCCGCCATTTGGGCATGGCCGTGGCCTATGTTTCTGAGTTCGTAGGCGATCTTTCGGTTTTTCGTGCGGTCGATGCCCCGGGATTGGAATCAGTCATCAAGCCGGGCGATGCAAAATCCTTGGATGATGTGTTTTGCCGCCACATTCTGGCCGGTCGGCTCCCCGAGCTAATGCCGGATGTATCCGCCATACCTTTTGCCATGACGTGCCCGATCATGCAGGAGGTCCCAATCGGAAGTCACATGAGTGTGCCAATCCGGCTTCAAAGTGGCGAAATCTATGGCATGTTTTGTTGCTTGAGTTTTGAAAAAAACTTATCGCTCAATGAGCGAGACCTGAACATGATGCGAGTTTTCGCTGATATGGCGGCCCATCAAATCGAAGATGACCTGCAACATCGCCGTCAATCTCAGAATTTAAAGCATCAAATCGAAGTCTTGATGACTGAGCGCAAATTTCAAAATGTGTTCCAGCCTATTTGCGATATCGCGACTGGTAAGCCCCTTGGATACGAAACCTTATGTCGCTTTCAAACTGATCCTTATCGTTCACCAGACCAGTGGTTCAAGGATGCTGATTCTGTCGGTCTGGGGTTGGCATTAGAGCAAGCTGTGCTGGCCGAGGCCATGAGGGTATCCAAGGACTTGCCCCAGGATGTCTACCTCTCCATCAATGCCTCGCCTGAATTGCTGACAAGCAACTGGTTACTTGATGAAATTAGCCGATTCCAGGGGCGCTCTATCCTTGTTGAGGTTACAGAGCATGTTGCAGTGTCTGATTATGGTTTAATTCAAGCGTCAATTGCGCGGCTTCGAGCAATAGGTGCAAAAATTGCCGTTGATGATGCCGGTGCTGGTTACTCAGGGCTACAGCATATTCTTCAACTTCAGCCGGACATTATAAAGCTCGACAACAGTCTTGTCAGGAACATTGACACGGATGCGGCCTCGCGCTCTTTGCTGGCGGCCCTTATTTTCTTTGCCCGGGAAACCGATTGCGGGATCGTCGCCGAAGGAATTGAGACGGACGCTCAACGGGTCATTCTCCAGTCGTTAGGGGTCACAAAGGGCCAAGGATATTTCCTGGGGCGTCCTATGTCGCTCGATGCCGCGCAACAATTCACCAAGGCCTTGGTTGCCTGACACGTCAGGCCACGGTGCTGACGCCGCACCTGCGCCTCGGAGTGACCCAGCTCGTTCTGGTCTGCAGTGAGGTCAACGCCTTCTGGGCCCTAAGCCCGCCATATGGTGATCTGCTCTCAGGCCATGGCGGGCGGGAATGAGGGTAACGTTCTGATTTCTCATGCGCTCTAAATGGCCGACCGTATCCTCAAAAAAAAACCGGGTAACCGCAAGGTTACCCGGGGGCGAAGTTGGGGGACAGAAAAGCGCTTAGTCGTCGATGTTGCGCTTGAAGGTTTCCGGCAGGAACAACAGGCCCGCAACGACGGTGATGGCGGCCACGACAACGGGGTACCAGAGGCCGTAGTAGATATCACCAGTGGCGGCGACCATGGCGAAGGCGGTGGTCGGCAGGAAGCCTCCGAACCAGCCATTGCCGATGTGATAGGGCAGAGACATGGCCGTGTAGCGGATACGGCTGGGGAACAACTCCACTAACATGGCCGCGATGGGGCCATAGACGGCGGTTACCAGCAACACGAGATAGGTCAGGATCGCGACGACCATCGGCTTATTGATCTGAGCATCGTCCGCTTTTTGAGGGTATCCGGCCTTGGCGAGGGCCGCCTTGACCTGGTCCTGGAAGGCACTAATGGCGGCCTTGCGCTCAGCTCCAGAGACGGTGTTCGGATCCGGGGCAGTGAAGGTCTCAGAGCCGATGCGGATCTGTGCGACCGTCCCGGCCGGAGCCGCGACTTGCGAATAGCTGATCCCGCCCTTGGCCAGATAAGATTTGGCGATGTCACAGCTTTTGCTGTCGAACTTATTCTTGCCGACAGGGTCGAATTGGAACGAGCAGCTTTCGGCATGGGCGACGACCGTGACCGGGGCCGAGGCCTGGGCTTGGGCCAGGGCTGGGTTCGCCGCTTGGGTCAGGGCATGGAAGGTCGGGAAGTAGGTCAGGGCCGCCAGTGCACATCCGGCCAGGATAATCGGCTTGCGTCCGACCTTGTCCGACAGCCAGCCAAAGAAGACAAAGCCAAAAGTGCCGATCGCCAAGGAAATCGCAATCAGGATATTGGCCGTAGCCCCGTCGACTCGCAGCATTTTCTCAAGGAAAAACAGCGCATAAAACTGACCCGTATACCAAACCACAGCCTGGCCGGCGACGGCGCCAACAAGGGCGATGATAACCCAGCGCAGATTGCCCCATTTGCCAAAGGCTTCGTTGAGCGGGGCTTTGGACGTTTTGCCCTCATCCTTCATTTTCTGGAAGACTGGGCTTTCAGCCAGCTGCATCCGGATCCACAGCGAGACCCCGAGCAGGATGATCGAAACCAGGAACGGGACGCGCCAGCCCCAGGCCTTAAATGCCTCTTCGCCGATCAGGGTGCGGGTCCCGATTACGACGAGCAGGGCCGCAAACAGACCGAGCGTGGCGGTGGTCTGGATCCAGCTGGTATAGAGCCCGCGTTTGTTGTTGGGCGCATGTTCCGCCACATAGGTCGCGGCCCCACCGTACTCACCGCCCAGCGCCAATCCCTGGAGCAAACGCAACAGGATCAGAATGACCGGCGCGGCTACACCAATACTGACGTAGGGGGGCAGAATGCCGACAATAAAGGTCGAGATCCCCATCAGCCCCATGGTGACCAGAAAGGTGTTTTTGCGTCCGACGACATCGCCAATCCGGCCAAACACCAGCGCGCCGAAAGGACGTACGGCAAAGCCGGCCGCAAAGGCTGCAAGCGCAAAGATGAATCCAGTCGTTTCATTGACCCCTGAAAAGAACTGGGCTGATATATAGGTAGCTAACAAGCCGTATAGATAGAAGTCATACCATTCAAACACAGTTCCGAGAGATGAAGCTATGATAACTTTTTTCTCGGCGCTTGTGGCCTTGTGATGCTTTGGTACGGTTTCGTCTTCGATAAGCGCAGTCATGACACGCCTCCTTGAATTTGTTTTTGTTCGAATCAGAAGTTGTACTTGGCGGCGAATTCCAGCCGATCGAGGCGACCTTTCGCCCCGCTCACCAGTTTGCGTTCGCCATGGCGATACTCGACGCCAAGATCGAGCCCCTTGACCGGAGACCAGAACAGGTTGCCTGCAACGCTCCAGGCGCGATCATTGACGGCCCCAAGCACGGTCGGGGCGTAGTCTCCGCTGTAGCTGGCGTCTTGATACCCGGCCATCAGTGTCGAGCGCAGACCGGGCGCCCAGACGGTTTTGAACGCAGCCAGGGCCGCAAGGGTATCAACCCGTTTCAGCCGCTTTGCAGTGGGGTCAAACACGGCATCCGGGGCAAAATTCAGCCCGACATACCGACCGATCCCCGATCCCCATGTTGCCATGACCCGTAAGTCATGCCCTTTGTCCGCATCTAGAACGAAGCGTCCGGCGGCGCTGAGGCCATAGCCCACCGTGTCGTCATGGGTTTTACCGTTGTCGATGGACAACTGGCGCAGCACTCCAGCAAGGGACATTTCACCAAAAGCCCCACTGTGATGTAGACGCGCCGTCAGATCGGGCATCCGGTCATCATCGTTCTCGACTAATGCGGCTGAGCCAAGTGTTGTGGTGGCGGTTTCCGCGTTTTCGGCCGCGAGGTGCAGCACGGTGCCTTTGTCGAGCGGCAGGCTGTACCGGATCAAAGGTTGGCGAACGAAAACCGTCCCTTCGGTGGGGCCAACAAAATCTGTGCTTTCCGGCAAGGCGGCGACGTTCTGAAAGGTCGTCCAGTCTTGGCCGATGGTGAGCCGATCATATTGCACATAGGCCCGACGAAGGGCGAGGTTGTAGCCGTTGGTGGTCCTCTCGCTGCCCTGGCTGCCCGCGGCGGTCTGGAAATCGGTTTCCAGATACCCCTTGAGCGTATGGCCAGCGACGGCAGTGTCAAAATTCATCCATAGGCGGGTCTGCTTAGCCGATATGTCGCTGTCGGTGCCCTCGCGTGTGCCGCCCACGGGGATGGCCTGAGGCAGGTAGAAGTCCCGGCCCAAGGTGTTGGCCGCCGCATCACCGTCTTGCCAGCGGCTGAAGGTGGCAACGGTTTTGAGAAAGCCGCCAATTTTTACCGTGGTGGCGCCATTGCGGAACCCTTCTGGCACGGGCGGCGGTGGCGGGGGCGGTGCCGTCTTTAAGGCGATGACGTCAGTCGAGATCGTATGGGTCTGTGTGCGCAGCCCCGCCGCTTCGGTCTTGAGCTGGGCGTTCTCTGCCCGTGCGGCGTCAAGCTCGGCTTGCATCCGGCTCATCGCTTGTTCTAGGGCGCTCAGTCGGGCCTCAGTGCTTTGCTTTGGGGTCTGTTGCGCCAAGGCCGCCGCAGGGAGCAGAACCCCGGCGGCTGCGCTTGCCAGACACAAGGTCCGGAACGCTTTGATTGACATGTTTGCCTCCCAGCATGGTGTCCGGGACCGTCGGGCGGTCCTCTTTCGACACACACAGGGTCCGCCCATGTGACGCTTTGCGCCAGTTCGACCTTGGTCGTAGTGGCCCCCGACTTTGGTCTGGGATGGCAGGACAAGGCCACAGGAATAGGCTCTTCGGCAAAAGGTTGAGAGGAGGCCGTCCATGTCCCAGGTTTATCCCGTCCCGTCTGAATGGGCTGAAAACAGCTACATCGACGCTGAAACCTATGCCGCGCTTTATGCGGAATCGGTCGCGGATCCGGACCGTTTCTGGCGACGCGAAGCGGCCCGGCTGGATTGGATCCGGCCGTTCACGATGGTCAAGGAGACCAGTTTCAACGAAGCGGACTTTGGCATTCGCTGGTTTGCTGATGGGCAACTGAATGTCTCGGCCAATTGTCTTGATCGTCATTTGCCCGCTCGGGCCGATACGGTGGCGATCTACTGGGAGGGGGATGATCCCACGCAAAGCCGGACTCTGACTTACGGTGGACTACATGCAGAGGTTTGCCGAATGGCCAATGTACTCAAGGGGCTTGGCGCCTGTCGGGGCGAGCGTGTGACCATCTACATGCCGATGATCCCGGAAGCGGCGATTGCCATGCTGGCCTGCACCCGGATCGGGGCCATACATTCCGTCGTGTTCGGCGGTTTTTCACCCGAAGCCTTGGCCGGGCGGATCCAGGATTGCGACTCGCGGATTGTGATCACAGCGGATGCCGGTCGCCGTGGTGGCAAGCGGGTTCCCCTGAAAGCGAATGTCGATGCGGCCGTCAGCCACTGCCCGTCTGTTGAATCCGTGCTTGTGGTTCGGCACGATACCGAAGTGGTTACGATGCAGGCCGGACGCGACCATTGGTACCACGAACGGGCAGCGACCGTTTCATCTGAGTGCCCCTATGAGGCGATGAACGCGGAAGATCCTTTGTTCATTCTCTACACCTCGGGCTCGACGGGGAAACCCAAGGGCGTTTTGCACACTACGGGGGGGTATCTGGTGTGGGTTTCGATGACCCACCAATACGTCTTTAACTATCGACCGGGAGAGGTGTTCTGGTGCGCCGCTGATGTGGGCTGGGTCACAGGACACAGTTATGGCGTCTATGCCCCCCTGGCTAATGGCGCGACCATGGTGATGTTCGAAGGCGTGCCGACCTGGCCCGACGCCAGCCGCCTTTGGCAGATTGTCGATAAGTATCAGGTCAATATCCTCTATGCCGCCCCGACGGCCTTGCGGGCCTTGATGCGGGAAGGTGATATCTGGGTGCGAAAGACCTCGCGCGCCTCGCTGAAATTGCTGGGATCTGTGGGCGAGCCCATTAATCCGGAGGCCTGGGCCTGGTATCATTCTGTTGTGGGTGAGGGACGCTGTCCCATCGTCGATACTTGGTGGCAGACAGAGACCGGTGGCGCCATGATGACCCCTCTTCCAGGCGCTACGGCACTGAAACCCGGGGCCGCAAGTTTTCCGATGTTCGGGGTCCAGCCTCAGTTGGTCGATGGGGATGGACGGGTTCTTGAGGGCGCAGCTGAGGGCAATCTTTGCATTACCGATAGCTGGCCCGGCCAGATGCGCACCGTCTGGGGGGACCATGAGCGGTTTTTCCAGACCTATTTCACCACCTATCCCGGCAAGTATTTTACCGGCGACGGATGCCGGCGCGATGATGATGGCTACTACTGGATCACGGGGCGTGTAGATGACGTCATCAATGTTTCGGGGCATCGCATGGGGACGGCCGAGATTGAAAGCGCGCTGGTCGCCCATCCCAAGGTCGCTGAGGCGGCGGTGGTCGGTTTCCCTCATGACCTCAAGGGGCAGGGGATCTATGCCTATGTCACGCTGAATGTTGAGGTGGCCGAGAGCGAGGCGTTACGCGGTGATCTGATCAAATGGGTCCGGCAGGAAATTGGCCCGATTGCGACGCCGGATGTGATCCACTTCGCACCGGGCTTGCCCAAAACCCGCTCCGGCAAGATCATGCGGCGGATCTTGCGCAAGATTGCCGAGGGCGATGTGTCAAACCTAGGCGATATCTCGACCTTGGCGGACCCTGGGGTCGTGGCATCCTTGTTGACACGCCATCCCGAACCGGCGTGATCTTGGGCCATGTCCAGTACGATCTTGATTGCCGATGATCATCCCTTGTTTCGCCAAGCTCTGGCTCTGGCTGCCAGTCGGGTTGCGCCTGAAGCCCGTCTTGTGGAATGCGCTAATCTGCCTGTGGCCCTGAACGAGGCTGTGGCGGCGGATGATCTCACGCTGATTTTGCTGGACCTGAAAATGCCTGGAGCGGACGGCTATTCCGGGGTTGCCCTTCTGCATGCAGAAAAGCCCTCGGTCCCCATTCTAGTGGTTTCGAGTGCCGAGGCCACCCAGGGGGCGCGTAACGCACTTCGGTTCGGCGCCGTGGGCTTTGTCGGCAAAGATGCCGCGCTTGACCAGATCGAAGCGTCGATCCGCGATGCGCTGGAGGGGAAACGGCAAATCCCACCCCAGGATGCGGATCTTGACCCCGTGGCCGCGCATATAGCTTCCCTCACCCCGACGCAACTGAAGGTGTTGCTCGGGGTCATGGAGGGGCGGCTCAACAAACAGATCGCCTTTGACCTCGGCATCAGCGAG